>JBDTDY010000434.1:0-7385 GCA_039922835.1 Ornithinibacter sp. | reverse complement strand
TCGGGTCGATGCTGTGGACGTAGGTGGCGATGGCGGCGATCATCTGGGGCTCCTGCTGGGGCGGAAGGACGGTGCGGTGGTCACATCATCCGCAGCCTCGTCAACACCGGCTCCACAACCGCTCAACGCCGCGCACTTTCCAGACGGAGCGCTACGAGCACTTCCTGCCTCCCAGGACTTACCATGGCAGCGACCGCGGAACCCTACCTGCGCTGACGAGGATGCGATGGGTTATCAGCTGGGTGTCGATCTAGGAACCACCTTCACGGCTGCCGCTGTCGCCAATGGGCAGCCCCCCACGATGCTCGGGCTCGGCAACCGGGCGTTACAGGTCCCCTCGGTTCTCTTCCTTCAGTCCGATGGCAACTTCCTCGTGGGCGAGGCGGCGGAGCGGCGAGGCATGACCGAGCCGAGTCGCGTGGTGCGCGAGTTCAAGCGGCGGATCGGTGATCACACTCCGCTCTTGATCGCTGGAACCCCGCACTCGGCCCAGTCCCTGACGGCGCACCTGCTGAAGTGGGTCGTCGACGCGGCCTCCGAGCGCATGGGGGAGCGGCCATCTCGCATTACCGTGACGCATCCCGCCAACTGGGGGGCTTATCGGCACGAGCTGCTGGAGCAGATCATCTCCCTCGCGGATGTGGGCGATACGCAAACCTGCCCTGAGCCGTCAGCTGCGGCTGTTCAGTACGCCGCTCAAACGCGGGTTCCGGTCGGGGCCCGGGTGGCGATCTACGATCTCGGCGGCGGCACGTTCGACGTGTGCGTGCTCGAGAAGACCGAGAGCGGCTTTACCATCCTCGGCGTACCCGAGGGAATTGAGCAGCTCGGGGGCATCGACTTCGACGAGGCGCTGTTCCGCAAGGTTCTGCACGACCTCGGGGACCCAGCGGCCCGGCTCGACTTCGACGAGCCGACGACGATGGCCAGCCTGGCGCGGTTACGCCGCGACTGTGTCGAGGCGAAGGAGTCCCTGTCGGCGGACGTAGACACCGTCATCCCGTTCTCGGCGCCCGGAATCAGCACGTCGGTTCGGGTCACTCGTTCGGAGCTGGAGGCGCTCATCCGCCCGTCGCTCATGGAGACGGTCAGCGCCATGGAGCGCGCCTTGCGATCTGCTGGTCTCGAGTCTCGTGACCTGCACGCGATCGTGCTGATCGGCGGAAGCTCGCGCATCCCACTGGTGACGCAGATCTTGCGGGAGAGGTTTGACGCACCAACGGCGGTGGACACACATCCGAAACACGACATCGCGCTCGGCGCGGTTCAGGTTCACGCCGATGACCGGGAAGCCCCTGGGCAGCTCACTGCGCCCGTCGATCCAGTGCGATCACCGCTGACCGCGCCCCGCTCCCAGCCACTACCTGAGCCGGCGGACAGCGCGAGAGGGACTGCACCGGGGCAGGGCGAGGCGAACCGAGTTGCGGCTCACCGCACGTCCAGAGGTTTCGTCTGGCGCTTCAGGTGGGTTGCGCTCCTCAGCATCGTGGTCGTGGTCGCGGTCGTCATCGGCAGCCTTCTGGTGAGCCGTCGGTCTGCTGATGAAGCCCGTACGTCGCAGGGGCCGAGCGCCGCAGCACCTCCCACGCCGCTGGCATCATGGTCCGCCTTGGCTGACCTGCCGGTCAGCGTGGAGGGTGCTGCTGTGGCGGCGTACCAGGACAAGATCTGGGTGGCCGGCGGCCTGCGCGACGACACGGCGCGAACCAAGGTCGACAGGGTGTTCGTTTATGACCCCGCGACCAAGACGTGGGCCAACGGCCCGACGCTGCCGGCCCCGCTCAGCCACGCCGCGCTCGTCACAGCCGGAGCCGACCTGGTGCTGCTCGGCGGCTACGTCGACACCGGCGGTTCGGCTGCTGTGCTTGCGCTGAGCAATCAGGGGCGGTCCTGGAAACCGCTGGCACCGTTGCCGGCGAGCCGGGTCGCCGGGGCGGCGGTGTGGGACGGACGGCGGATCCTTTACGCCGGCGGGACCCGGAGCGACCAGACCGCCGGCAACGAGGTGTGGAGCTACGAGAACGGCAGGTGGCGCCAGATCGGTCAGCTTCAACACGGTCGAGCCAAGCTCGCCGCCGTCAGCAACGGGCAGGGGCAAGCCTGGTTCATGGGCGGCTACGACAAAGAAAGCCGCACTCACTACCCGGACGTAGACGTCGTCAACGAAGGCCAGGTCAACAGACCCTCCCCGCCCGCTCTTGCGAACGGCATCGACAGCGCGGCGGCCATGAACGTGCCGACCGGCGGGAAGTGCGTTCTCGGCGGTCAGACTCTTGGCGGCTACAACGGCTGGACCTGCGACAACGCGGCCTACGCGATCCAGCTGCCAACGCTGGACCCCCCTCGCGCCGGGATGGGCGCGGCAGTGATCGGGCGCACCATCTACGTCGTCGGCGGCTACAACGAGCAGTTCAACGGCACGAACCGGGTCGAGGCGCTCACCCTGCCCGACCGGAGCAGCCAACCGGCACCAGGTGGGCGCGTGCTGTCCATCCCGACCACCTCGTTCTGGACCCCCACCGACATCGTGCTCCGGCCTGGAGATGTCCTCACGCTCACCGCCACGGGGGAGATTGCCGATGATGTCACCCGGCCGAACCAGAAGTTCAACCCTGACGGCGCGCAACGGAACCCGGCCAACGACGTGCATCACGCCGACCCGTATCCCGCCATCCGGCACGCCGCGCTCATCGGCCGGTTCGGCGCGAGCGGGCCCGCCTTCTTCGTTGGTCGTGCTTTGCGAATAGACACCGTTGCGGACCCGACCCAGGTGGGTCAGCTGTATCTCGGAATCGACGACTCAGCGGTCAACGACAACAACGGGACCTTCACCTGTACGGCGACGATCACCAAGGGGAGCTAGAGCCCGGACGCGGGCGGTCGTTTCGAGACACGTCCCGGAACGACCGCCCCCAGCCTCACTCCTGGTGCCGAGGCACCAAGCGTAGGAGAACTCCCCCGAGTGCCACGAGCAGCATCGACAACATCAGGGCCCACCCGATGCTGACGCCGGTCGAGGCGAGCGTTGTCGTCCCGGCGGCCAAACCAGCAGGTCTCGTATACATGTTTCCCTCCTTCCTGTCCTCGGTAGCGGCTGCGCTAGTCCCAGCGCTTTTCCTGACGAGCGACGGCCTTGACGAATGAGAGCCAATAAACCCACGACCGAAAGTGGTCGTAGCAGTAGAGCGGGAGCATGGACGCGAGGAAGAGCCGCGCCTTCCACCCGGACCGCCAGCCGAAAACGAGCTGCTCCACGAAGAAGAACGGCACGATGAGCAACCACCGCGGGTCGTAGTAGGTGCCATAGAGCCACCCCGTGGCGGCCAGCAGGGCCAACATCACCGGCGTGCTGAGGGAGAGGCCGTACGTCATCATCTGGACGAGCCAGTATCGGCGGGTGACGGGGGTCAGTCCGTAGGCCAACAACGACTCCAACGTTCCTCGCTGCCAGCGGACCCGCTGTCGACGCAGGGCCTTCAGGGTGGGCATGACCTCGGTTATCGCCCTGGCATCCTTCGGACCGATCGGGTTGTACCCCAGCGTCTTCACGGCCAGCGTGATCTCGAAGTCCTCGGTGATCGAGTCCGACAAGAAGACGTCGCCGCGCTCACCCGGAAGGACCGTGCCCCGGGCATCCGCAACCGCGCGCAGCACGGAAGCCTCGAACAGCGTTGCGATACCGGTGAGTACATCAACCCGTGCCTGACGGCGGGCAATTCGCCTCCCCTCCCGCGCAAACTCGATCCGCTGTAGCAGGCCCAGCATGGTGGAGTCTTCACGGCCCCGGTACGACGCACATACCGCTCCGGCGCCGGGATGACGATCGAACGCGTTACCGGCTGCGGTCAGCCACTCGTCACAGATCACCGAGTCCGCGTCCATGAGCAGGACGCGGTCGGTGTCTCGTAGCCGGCCCAGCACCTGGGACAGCGCCTGGTTGAGGGCCCCTGCCTTGCGGTGTGTGTTGCCGACCGTCGCGACCAGGCCAACGCCGTGGTCGAGGGCGATGTCTGCCGTCCGGTCTGAGCAGTTGTCGGCCACGACGATGATCCGGTCAGGCGGGTCGGTCTGTCGCTTCAGCGAATCCAACGTCTGACCGATGCACGCCTCCTCGTCGTGCGCCGGTACGATCACGAGGATCCGCCGACGCAGGATCGCGTCCCACTACGCCCCCAGCAGAGCGTTCACGCCGGTGAGCGGCTCGCCTTCGGCGTCACCGGGTGCGGGTGCGCCCGCGTAGGACGTCGAGGGTTGCATAGTCATCTCGACTCACCCCGTTCCGCAAGCGACTGCCCGTCGTCGACGCCGCAAGAGGGGCGACCGGCCGCTTAACAGGCTAGCGACATCAAAGGGGCAGCGGTAGCCATATTACGTAAGGGGTGATAAACGATTCCTGACCCGATTCGCGCCCGAGACACCGACTCACGTTGGCGGCCCCGAACACGCAGGTGATGCACGCACCCTCGAGGAGCTGCTGGGTCCGGTCCCTCGCTGCGTTGCGCACCCCCCCAACCATGCTGTCGACGGATGGCACGACGAGGCGGGCGAGCGCGGTGCGTCGTGCGGTCCCGGGAGCGGATCGACCTGCGACGGCGGGCGGGTAAAAAACGCCCGAGGAGTCGAGCGTCACCCCACCGTCGTGTCGAGGAGTCTCGGCAGACGGGCGTGCGGTCGCCGTACAATCCTGGAAACGAGGAGGCCCGGTGGCGGGGAACGGGAGCGCGGGAGGCTATCACCTCGGTGTTGACCTGGGCACCACCTTCACCGCTGCCGCGGTAGCCGACGGGCAGCCGCCCACCGTACTCGGGCTGGGCAATCGTGCGATGCAGGTGCCGTCCGTGCTCTTCCTCCAGCCGGACGGGAAGTTCCTCGTCGGCGAGGCCGCGGAGCGGCGAGGGACGGTGGATCCCTCACGGGTGGCGCGCGAGTTCAAGCGGCGGATGGGTGACCACGTACCGCTGATTGTGGCGGGTCAGCCACACTCAGCGCAGTCGCTGACCGCGCACTTGCTGCGCTGGGTGGTCGCGGTTGCGACGGAGCGGATGGGGGAGCCACCGTCACGCATCACCGTGACCCACCCAGCCAACTGGGGAACGTATCGGCATGAGCTGCTCGAGCAGGCCATCGCGTTGGCAGGAATCGGTGAGGCTCAAACCTGCCCGGAGCCGACGGCCGCGGCGGTGCAGTATGCAGCGCAGACGCGCGTCCCGGTGGGGGCGCGGATCGCGGTCTACGACCTTGGTGGCGGCACGTTCGACGTGTGCATTCTGGAAAAAGTAGAAGACGGGTTCGTGATCCTCGGTGCGCCTCAGGGTCTAGAGCAGCTCGGCGGCATTGATTTCGACGAAGTGTTGTTCCGCAAGGTACTGCACGACCTCGGCGAGTCGGCGGCGCGGCTCGACTCCGACGACCCAGCGACGATGACGGGTCTCGTTCGCCTGCGGAGGGACTGCGTTGAGGCCAAGGAGTCGCTGTCGGCCGACGTCGACACCCTCGTGCCGGTCGCGCTGCCTGGCATCAACACCTCGGTCCGCGTCAACCGTTCCGAGCTGGAGGCCCTCATCCGCCCGTCGTTGAGCCAGACGGTCGGAGCCATGGGACGGGCGCTGCGCTCGGCCGGCGTGGACTCAGGCGACCTGCATGCCATCGTGCTCATCGGTGGCAGCTCCCGCATCCCGCTGGTCACCCAGCTGTTGCGCGCGGCGTTCGACGCACCGACCGCTCTTGACGTACACCCCAAGCACGACATCGCCCTCGGGGCCGTCCAGAGCAACGTTCATCGATTAGGTTTGGGTGCGCGGAAACCCAGGGGCGTCGCCGAGAAAGTCGAGAGGAATGCTCCGTCGAGGGCCGCGCCCGTCTGGTCTCCCCCCGAGTCTCAAATGACGACACAGCCACTCTTGGAGGCGGCTCCGGGGATCTTGGAGGAAGCGCCGGCGCTATCCACTCGCATTCTTCGGCGCGAAGTCACTACCGCTGCAGATGCCCCCACCGCCGCAGGTGCCCCCACCGCCGCAGGTGCCCCCACCGCCCCGCCGCACGTCAAACAGCCGCAGACCACCTCGAGACGGCGGGTCCGCACCCGGGCTGGGCCGGCTTTGACGAGACGCTCGTTGCACCTGGTCCCCGTCGTCGCTGCCGTAGCGGCGGCCGCCGTCGTGTCTGGTGTTCTGTTGGCAACGCGAGCCGAACAACCGCAACCGAGTGTCCTGCCCGCCCTCACGCCGTCGACGCCCGCCCCCACCATGTCGACGCCGGTGTTTGTGCCGCGCTGGACTCCGTTGGCACCTCTGCCCATGGCCCTCAGGGACGCGGCCGTAGCGGCCTTCCGGGGCAGGATCTGGGTGGCGGGTGGCAGTCGTAGCGATGCTCCAGGAAGTCAGGTCGATCGTGTGTTCATTTACGACCCGGTCACGGATGCCTGGTCGAACGGGCCGTCCTTGGGTCGGCCGACAAGTAATGCAGCCTTGGTCGCAGCGGGCGATGCGCTCATGTTCATGGGGGGCTACGTCGAGTCGGGAGGGTCCCGCGAGGTGCTGAGGCTCAGCGCAGACGGACGTGGCTGGACCCAGGTCGCTCCCTTGCCCCAGAACCGGGTCTCAGGCGCCGCTGCCTACGACGGCCATCGGGTCGTCTTCGCGGGTGGAACCCGCCCCGACCAGACGGCAGCCGACGAGATCTGGAGCTATGAGGGCGATCAGTGGTCACAGGTCGGACAGCTCGGTCATGGTCGCGCCAACTTCGCAGCGGTGAGTAACGGCAGTGGAACTGTCTGGTTCCTGGGTGGTTACGACAAGGAGACCAAGACCGGTTTCTCGGATATCGATGTGATCGTCGGGGGTCTCCGTACGCCCACCGTCACCCGACTCACCACCGCAACGTTCAGCGGGGCCGCGACCCACACCCAGGGCGGGGTCACCTGCCTGATCGGTGGGAAAACTCAGATCGGTTACGCAGGCTGGTGGTGTGATGACGCACAGTTTGCTACCTCACTGCCGGCGCCTGCGCCGCGCCGTGCAGGCTTGGGTGCGGCACTACTCGGCGAGACGATCTATGTCATCGGCGGCTACGACGACAAGTCCACGAGTCTCGACTCGGTCGAGGCCGTCACCGTGAAGTCGACCTGGCTGCGCAGACCCATTCGCTGACCCAGAGTGAAGGTTGAACATGTCAGACGTTTCCGCCAGACCATCGCGGAGACGCCGCGCCATCGTCCTGGCCACCACGGGTGTCGCAGCCTTCACCCTCTGCCTGACATTCTCTCGGGAACCCCCTCCTGGAGGGCAAGCTCCAGCACCGAGTGGATCGGCTCTGGACACGGCTTCGCCCCGTCCTTGGTCAAATACACGTCTTGATCCGAGCGCGCGAGCGGGACTGCTGCTGGC
>JBDTDY010000433.1:0-6279 GCA_039922835.1 Ornithinibacter sp. | reverse complement strand
CGCCGCAGCCCGATGCCGTCTGGGTCGACCTGGTCAGCACCGTCGAACGCGAGGCGACCCGCTGCGGGGTCGTCACCGTCTCCGGCAGCCTGCCCCCGCACACCCCTGCCGACCTCCTCGCGCGCATCACCCGAGCCGCTCACCAGGGCGGCGCCAGGGTGGTCCTCGACTGCCGTGGACCGCACCTCCTGGAGGCGCTGCGTGAGGGACCCGAGCTCGTCAAGCCCAATGCCGAGGAGGCGGAGGCCACCACCGGCGAGCGCGACCCCGTGCGAGCCGCACGTGCTCTCGTCGCGGCCGGGGCCCGGGCTGCCCTCGTCACCCTCGGAGCCGAGGGGGTCGTGGTCGTCGACGACCGCGGCACCGCGCTGCGAGCGCGCCTGTCCTCCCCCGTGCGCGGCAACCCCACCGGCGCCGGCGACGCGATGACGGCAGCCGTCGCCGTCGCGCTGGACCAGCAGCGCGACCCGGACTGGCGATCGGTGCTCGTCACGGGTGTCGCGTGGTCGGCCGCCGCCGTCCTGGCACCGGTTGCCGGCGAGGTCGACCACGCCACCGTCGCAGAACTCACCCCCAACGTCCTGCTCGAGGAGATCAGATGACCCAGGTGTCCCTGACCGATGCGTTCGCGCGTTCCGAGCGCGGAGCACTCGCGGCGTTCAACGTCATCCAGATCGAGCACGCGGAGGCCTACGCCCTCGCCGCGGAACGCACCGGCCTTCCGGTCGTCATGCAGATCAGCGAGAACTGCGTGAAGTACCACGGGTCGCTGGCGCCGATCGCTGCGGCGACCCTCGCCATCGCGCAGGCCTGCACCCAGCCCGTCGTGGTCCACCTCGACCACGCCGAGGACGTGGACCTGGTCCGCGAGGCCGTCCGTCTCGGTCTGGGGTCGGTGATGTTCGACGGGTCCCGCCTGTCCGACGAGGCCAACCGGGCCAGCACGCGAGAGGTCGTGGCGCTGTGCCACGCGAGGGGCGTGAGCGTCGAGGCCGAGCTGGGCGAGGTCGGCGGCAAGGACGGCGTCCACGCGCCGGGCGTGCGCACCTCTCCCGACGATGCCGAACGATTCGTGGCCGAGACCGGGGTCGACGCGCTCGCGGTGGCGGTGGGCAGCTCGCACGCGATGACCGAGCGCGTCGCGAAGCTGGACACCGCGCTCATCGCGGACCTCGCCGGGCGGGTGCCGGTCCCCCTGGTGCTGCACGGCTCGTCAGGCGTGCCCGACGAGGGCCTGGTCGCGGCGGTGCGGGCGGGCATGCGCAAGGTCAACATCGCGACCCACCTCAACCACGTCTTCACCGATGCCCTCCGCGAGCGACTGACGGCGCAGCCGACCGTCGACACCCGCCGCTACCTCGGCGCGGCTCGCGCGGCGACCGCGGACGAGGCCACTCGCCTCATGCTGCTGCTCGCAGACGCCTGAGACGTCCTGGTCAGTCGGCGCTGAGGGCCGCGGCCACGCCGGCATCGACGATCGAGACGTCGGTGGTCACGGCCAGGCACCGGATGCCGTGGGCCCGCATCCGCGTCGCCACCTCGGCACTCCCCGCGAAGGCCCCCACCCCGATGCCCGCAGCCCCTGCTGCCGCGGCGACCCGGCGGAGGGGGCTGTCAGCACCGTCGTCGTCGAGGAGGGCGTCAACCGTGGTGCCGAGGCTGAACGACAGGTCGAGGGGACCCACGAACAGCAGGTCGACGCCAGGTGTCGCCGCGATCGCCTCCACGTCGTCGAGGGCACCCGCCGTCTCGATCATCACGGCACACCGCACGGCGGCATTCGCCTCGTCCGGGGGCACCGCAGTCCCTCCCCACAGCGGTGCGAGCTGACCCCAACTCCGTTCCCCCAGAGGAGGATAGCGACAAGCTCGAGCTGCGGTCACGGCATCCTCGACGGTGGTGACCGACGGCACGACAACGGCGCGTGCCCCGGCATCCAGAGCCAGTCCGATCCACCCCGGGTCGACCGACGGCACCCGCACGACGAAGGGGACCCGAGCGCCCGAGAGCACCCTTCCAACGGCATGCAGCGCGGCCCGGTCGAGGGCGCCGTGCTGCGCGTCCAGGGCCATCCAGTCGAAGCCCGAGGCACCGAGCCTGCTCAGCAGGTCGAGGTCAGCGGTGAGGCACCAGACTCCCCGCGAGTCCGGCGCCATCACGCTCTTGTCATGCCCCGCCATGTCCCGACCTCCTCCTCGTGCTCTGTCCGCCAGGACGACGCTAGCGCAGCGACCCCCCCAGCACCCGGTCCAGGAAGGCGTTCCCGAACCTGCGGGTCGGGTCGAGTCGATCGCGGAGGTGGGCGAAGTCGGCCAGTCGGGGATAGGCCTCACTCAGCGCCGCATGATCGGCCACGAACACCTTCCCCCAGTGCGGTCGGGCGCCGAGCGGGGTGAGCACCTCCTCGAGTGCGCCGAGCACGACGCGCACGGCGGGCTCGTCGCGCACCCAGGTGAAGTGCAGGCCCACGGTGTCGCGGCCCTGCGCCCCGCTGAGCCAGAGGTCGTCGGCAGCGATGGTGCGGATCTCGGAGACCTGGAGGAGCCCGGCGAAGGCCGGCCCCATGCGCCGCACCGCGTCGACCGCCTCGACCGCACGGGCGCGTGGCACGAAGTACTCGCTCTGCAGCTCCTCGCCGCGACTGGGGGTGTGGCTCATCCGGAAGTGCGGCAGCCGCTCGAACCACGGGCCGGGAACCCCGCCCTGCTGGGTGACGGCAGCGATGTCGCCGCCGGGCAACATGTGCAGCACGGAGGCCGCCGGTCGGGCACCCGGCAGGGGCCGGACAGGCGTTCCCACCCGGCTCTTCAACCACACCTGGCCGATGGACGGCGCCAGCCAGTCGGTGAAGAGGCTCACGCTCGTTGCCGCGGACGTGACGGCGTCGAGGTCGTCGGAGAGCGCCTCCCAGGGAAGGTCGACGAGGCAGTCGACCGCCATCTCGTAGGTCGGCTCGACGTCGAGCCAGACCCGCGTCACGACCCCGAGCGCCCCGACCGAGACGACGACACCGTCGAAGTCGGGCTCGCCCCTCGCCCACCTGCGCAGCTCTCCGTCAGCCCCGACCAGCTCCACGGCATTCACCGCCGCAGCCAGCGAGCCCTGGCCGTCACCCGACCCGTGGGTGCCGGTGGCGATGGCTCCCGCGACCGAGATGTGCGGCAGCGATGCCATCGTGCCCAGCGCCCACCCCTGCTCGTGCAGCGCCACTGCCACGTCTCCGTAGAGCGCACCCGCCGAGACGGCGGCCGAGCGCGCGGCCTCATCGACCTCCACCGTGACCGGGAGCGCCGAGAGGGAGACGAGCACGCCCTCGGTGTCGGCCATGTCGGTGAAGGAGTGCCGCGAGCCCAGCGCGCGCACCCGTGGCTCGGCGGCGATGAGCTCCTGCAGCTCCTCGAGGCTTCGCGGTGTCTCCAGGCGCGTGGCACCGAAGACGTGGTTCCCGGCCCAGTTCGTCAGCATCCCCCCATCGTGCCGCGTCGCAGCCTCGACGCAGCGATCAGTCCGGCCGAAGAGCTCGCACCGCGTCAATCGTGTCCGCGTCGAGGGCGCTCTTGTCGTCGCGGTAACGCACCACCCGGGCGAACCGCAGGGCGACCCCGCCGGGGTAGCGCATGGAGCGCAGGATGCCGTCGAGCGCGATCTCGACGACCTGCTCGGGTCGCACGGGCACGACCCACCCGTCGGTGCCGCCGGTGGCGAGCTCGGTGAAGCGGGAGGTCTGCCAGGTGAGCATCTCGTCGGTCATCCCCTTGAACGTCTTCCCGACCATGACGAAGCCGCCGCTCTCCGGGTCGCGCGCGCCGAGGTGGATGTTGGAGAGCAGCCCGGTGCGGCGCCCGGAGCCCCACTCCACCGCGAGCACGACGAGGTCGAGGGTGTGCACCGGCTTGACCTTGACCCACCCGCCCCCGCGTCGGCCGGCGGCATAGGGGCTCGACCCGTCCTTGACGACGACCCCCTCGTGACCTGCCGCGACGAGCTCGTCGAAGAACACCCGCGCCTGGGCGCGATCGTCGGTCACCCGGCGGGGGACGAGGAGGTGCGGTGCCAGCTCTGCCAGCACCTCGTGGCGGTGCAGCGCGCTCTGATCGAGCAGGTCGCGGCCGTCGACGTGAAGTGCATCGAAGAGGAACGTCGTCAGGGGCACGCTCTGGCGCAGCCCCTCGACGTCGGCCGAGCTGGCGGTGCGCGAGCCGGTGACCTGGAAGGGGGCGGGGCGACCGCCCTCGAGCATGACGATCGCCTCACCGTCGAGCACCAGGTCGCCACCGGGCAGCGCGCCGACGGCCTCGCGCACCTCGGGCACCCGCTCGCTGATCTCCTCGAGGCTGCGGGTGAAGACGGTGACCACCCCATCGCGACGGTGCACCTGCACCCGGATGCCGTCGAGCTTGCCGTCGATGATGACCGGGCCCTCGCCGAGGCCCTCCGCCGCCTCCTCTGGAGTCTTGGCCGAGGCCGCGAGCATCGGGCGCAGCGGCCTGCCGACGACGAGCCCGACGGCCTCGAGGCCAGGCCGCCCGTCGCGGGCGACGATCTCGGCGACGTCCGCGGCATACCCCGCCAGCATCACGGCCCGGCGCACCACCGGCTCCGGCACCCCGAACGCGGTGGCGATGGCCTTGAGCACCACGCCGTCGAGCGCCCCCTGCCGCAGGTTGCCGGTGATGAGGTCGCGCAGGAACACCTGCTCATCGGCCGTGGCGCGCCCCATCAGCTCGGCGAGCTCGCCGCGGCGGGCCCCGGCGGACCCGACGCCCGCGGTGCGGGCCAACCGCTCGAAGGCTGCGTCCACCTCCCCCACGCTCAGTGTCGGCTCCCCTGCCGGCTCGGGCAGCGAGCCGAGGGATCGGAAGCCCACCCCGAGCCGCCGTTGGGGAAGCACACCGGAGAGGTGCGCGACGACGACGCCGACGTCGTCGGGGCCGCACCTCGCGAGCAGCCCGGCCAGCGCGGCGGTCTTGGCCGTGCGCGAACGGGTGGCAGAGACGACCCGCGACACCTCGACGACCTCGGCAAGGGACACCCGCACCGCGGCATCGCCGTCGGTCTCCACCTCTCTCACGGGCGTCAGTCTGCCCCCGCCCCCTGACACCCGGGGGAAGATGGCGCGATGAGCACCTCCGAGCCCACGCCACGCCACCTGCCGCAGGTCATCGTCTTCGACGTCAACGAGACGCTGTCGGACCTCTCACCCATCCGCGAGCGCTTCGAGGACCTCGGCGTGCCCGCGCACCTCGTGGCACCGTGGTTCGCGGGGCTCTTGCGCGACGGTTTCGTGCTGACCATCACCGGTGACAACCCGGCATTCGCCGACCTGGCTGCGGCATCGCTGCGCACGACCCTGCACGGCCTCCCGGGAGTGGCCGCCCACGACATGGAAGCCGCGGCGCGCCACGTGATGTCGGGCTTCATGGCGCTCCCCCTCCACCGCGACGTGGTGCCGGGGGTGCACGCCCTGACCGATCTCGGCATCCGGCTCGTCACCCTGAGCAACGGGTCTGCGGCCGTCGCCGAGGGACTGCTGCAGCGGAACGGCATCCGGGACAGCTTCGAGCACGTGCTCTCCGTGGAGGATGCGCCGGCGTGGAAACCGGACGCTCGGGCCTACCAGCACGCCCTCGACACCTGCAGGGTCACGGCCGCGGACGCCATGCTCGTCGCCGTGCACCCGTGGGACGTCCACGGCGCAGCGCGCGCGGGGTTGCGCACCGCCCACCTCGACCGCAGCGGCGGGCCGTGGCCCGAGCCGTTGGAGCGCCCCGAGCTCGTGGCACCCTCACTCACCGACCTCGCGACGACGCTCAGCGGCCGGTGAAGCCCGCGGGGCGCTTGGCGAGGAAGGCCGCGACGCCCTCGCGGTAGTCCTTCGTGTGCATGAGGGAGAGCTGCCCCTCCTCCTCGCGGGCGAGGGCCGCCTCGACGTCGACCGAACCGGCGTTCACCGCGGCCTTGTTCCAGCCCAGGGCCACCGTGGCGCCCGCACCGAGAGCCGCGAGCACCTCCGCACTCCTGGCCTCGAAGCCATCTGCGGCCACGCACTCAGCGACCAGCCCCCACTCCTCGGCGGTGCGCGCAGGGAGCTTCTCACCGGTCAGCGCGAGGCGCATTGCGCGCGCTCGACCGATCGAGGCTGCGACGAGGGCCGTGGAGCCGCCGTCGGGCATCAGCCCGATCCGTGCGAACGCCAGCACGAACGATGCGGCATCGCTCGCCAGCACGTAGTCGCACGCCAGGGCCATCGGCACCCCGATGCCGGCGGCCACGCCGTTG
>JBDTDY010000432.1:0-5403 GCA_039922835.1 Ornithinibacter sp. | reverse complement strand
GCCAGGAGCGGGAAGCTGCGCGAGCCCTCGTAGGCGACTCGTCTCGCTGCCGCTGGCCGCGGCATCCCTGAGCGTGCAACGGATCCTCGCCTGCACCGGTAGTCTGCCTGGGTCGCCGATGGTGCGTTCAACGAGCACATCGCCGCTCTGCTGGAGCTGCGAGGAGCGAACGCGGTGCGCGCCACGTCGTTCGGCGCGCCGACACACACACGATCATCGGCGCCCGGCCCACTGCCGTCCCGGGTGCAGGTCCACTGCCGTGGGCCACCCACTCGTCAGCAGGAGCCTGCCCATGCACGAACCCTCCCCCGTCAGCTCGCCGACCCCCAGCACCTCGCCCGTGCACCCAGCGGATGACGGGATGTTCGCCCACGAGCGGGAGGTCACCTCCGTGCGAGCGGCGCTGCGTTCCCCACGGCGCCTGCGCGTCGAGGTGCTCGGCGGGCTCGTCGTCGCCCTCGCGCTGATCCCCGAGGCGATCTCGTTCTCGATCATCGCCGGGGTCGACCCTCGCGTCGGGCTCTTCGCGTCGTTCACGATGGCCGTCTCGATCGCCTTCCTGGGGGGCCGACCGGCGATGATCTCGGCCGCCACCGGTGCGGTCGCTCTCGTCATCGCACCCCTGGTGCGCGAATACGGGATGGACTACCTCATCGCCACGGTGATCCTCGCCGGGCTCATCCAGGTGGCCTTCGGCCTGTTGGGGGTCGCCAAGCTCATGCGCTTCATCCCGCGCTCGGTGATGGTCGGCTTCGTCAACGCCCTGGCGATCCTCATCTTCCTCGCACAGATCCCCCACCTCACCGGGGTCCCATGGGCCGTCTACCCGATGGTCGCCGTCGGGATCGCCATCATGGTCTTCCTCCCGAGGGTGAGCACGGCGGTCCCGGCACCGCTGGTCGCGATCGTGGTGCTCGCGGCATACACGGCGGTGGCCTCTGTCGCCGTCCCCACGGTCGGCGACGAGGGCGCCCTGCCCGACAGCCTGCCCGGCCTCTTCGTGCCCGACGTGCCGATCACCCTCGACACGCTCTCGATCATCGCCCCGTTCGCGCTCGGGATGGCTCTGGTCGGGCTGATGGAGTCACTGATGACGGCCAAGCTCGTCGACGACATCACCGACACGCACTCGAACAAGACGCGCGAGGCGTGGGGCCAGGGCGTGGCAAACGTCATCACCGGCTTCTTCGGCGGCATGGGTGGCTGCGCGATGATCGGCCAGACGATGATCAACGTCAAGTCCTCCCAGGCGCGCACCCGCATCTCGACCTTCCTCGCCGGCGTCTTCCTCCTCATCCTCGTGGTCGCGCTGGGGGACGTGGTCGC
Organism: Ornithinibacter sp.; assembly: GCA_039922835.1. Classification (GTDB taxonomy): domain Bacteria; phylum Actinomycetota; class Actinomycetes; order Actinomycetales; family Dermatophilaceae; genus Fodinibacter. The sequence goes on along the minus strand of JBDTDY010000432.1, from coordinate 4,077 downwards.
AGCGATCCCGATGGCTGCCCTCGTCGCCGTGATGATCATGGTCTCGGTGGGCACGATGGACTGGCACAGCATCTCGCCCGTCACGTTGCGGCGGATGCCCAAGAGCGAGACCTTGGTCATGGTGTCCACGGTGGCCGTCGTCGTCGTGACCCAGAACCTCGCGATCGGCGTCGGTGTCGGGGTGCTGGTGGCGATGGTGATGTTCGCCCGACGCGTCGCCCACTTCACCGAGGTGGTCGACGTGGCGCACCCGGATCAGGACACTCGCGTCTATGCCGTGCGCGGCGAGCTGTTCTTCGCCTCCAGCAACGACCTGGTCACCCAGTTCGACTACGTCAACGACCCCGTGAACGTCGTCATCGACATGTCCGGCTCACACATCTGGGACGCCTCGACCGTGGCGACGCTCGACGCGATCACCACGAAGTACGCCGCCAAGGGCAAGACGGCGACCATCGTGGGGCTCAATGACGCGAGCCAGGAGCGACACGACCGGCTCGCCGGCCACCTCGGCTGACCGCTCGGCCGGGCACCTCGCTAGCGCTCTCCCTTCCCGGCGAGACGGAGCCAGGTCTCGACCACCGTGTCGGGGTTCAGCGACATCGACTCGATGCCCTGCTCGAGCAGCCACTGCGCGAGGTCGGGATGATCCGAGGGGCCCTGCCCGCAGATGCCGACGTACTTCCCCCGCGCCTTGCACGCCTCGATCGCCATCGACAGCATCTTCTTCACGGCGGGGTCCCGCTCGTCGAAGCTGCCCGCCACGAGCGCGGAGTCGCGGTCGACCCCGAGCGTCAGCTGGGTCAGGTCGTTGGAGCCGATCGAGAAGCCGTCGAAGTGGTCGAGGAACTCGTCGGCGAGCACCGCGTTGGAGGGCACTTCGCACATCATGACCACCTGGAGGTCGTTCTCACCCCGCACCAGGCCATGGGTCGCCAGCAGGTCGATGACCCCCTTCGCCTCCGCGATCGTGCGCACGAACGGGATCATCACCTTGACGTTGGTCAGCCCCATGTCGTCGCGCACCAGCTTCAGGGCCTCGCACTCCATGGCGAAGCACTCCGCGAAGTCGGCGGAGAGATACCGCGCCGCCCCGCGGTAGCCGATCATCGGGTTCTCCTCGCGCGGCTCGTAGCGCGCCCCACCCAGCAGACCGGCATACTCGTTCGACTTGAAGTCCGACATCCGCACGATGACCGGCTCGGGGGCGAAGGCCGCGGCGAGCATCGAGATGCCCTCTGCCACCCGCTTGACGAAGAAGTCCCGTGGGCCGTCGTATGCCGTGATGAGGGACTCGATCTCGGCCCGCACCTCCGGCTCCTGGTCCTCGAGCTCGAGCAGGGCCCTGGGGTGGATGCCGATCTGACGGTTGATGATGAACTCGAGCCGCGCGAGCCCCACCCCGTGGTGCGGCAGGTGTGAGAACTCGAACGCCTGGTCCGGGGTACCGACGTTCATCATGATCTTCACCGGGATCTCGGGCATGTCGTCGAGCGCGGTCTCCGAGACCGAGAACGCCTGGAGTCCCTCGTAGACCAGCCCGGTGTCGCCTTCGGCGCACGAGACGGTGACCTCCTGTCCGTCGGAGAGCACCCGTGATGCATCACCGGTGCCGACGACGGCGGGAATGCCGAGCTCGCGGGCGATGATCGCCGCGTGGCAGGTGCGCCCTCCCCGGTTGGTGACGATCGCACTGGCGCGCTTCATGATCGGCTCCCAGTCGGGGTCGGTCATGTCGGCGACGAGCACCTCACCGGGCTTGAACTCGTGCATCTTCTCGACAGCGTCGAGGACGCGCACCGGGCCGGCGCCGATCTTCTGCCCGATGGCCCGACCCTCCACGATGACGGGGCCGCGCTCGTCCATCCGGTAGCGCCGCAGCACCGACCCGCTCTGGCGGGACTTCACCGTCTCGGGGCGGGCCTGCAGGATGAACAGCCCACCGTCGACACCGTCCTTGCCCCACTCGATGTCCATCGGCCGGCCGTAGTGCTCCTCCAGGGTCAGGGCGTGCCGGGCGAGCTCGGTGACGTCGTCGTCACTGAGGCTGAGACGCGCCCGCTCGGCCTGCTCGACGGGCACGAACGCGGTGGATCGCCCCACTCCCGAGTCCTCGGTGTAGACCATCTTCGTCGCCTTGCTGCCGAGCCCGCGGTTGAGGATGGCAGGGCGCCCCGCCCGCAGCGCAGGCTTGTAGACGTAGAACTCGTCGGGGTTGACCGCACCCTGCACGACCGCCTCGCCGAGCCCGTAGCTGCTCGTGATGAACACGGCATCCGAGAAGCCGGACTCGGTGTCGATGGTGAACATCACCACCGACGCGCCCACGTCCGAGCGCACCATCCGCTGGATGCCGGCCGAGAGTGCCACCGAGGAGTGGTCATAGCTGGAGTGCACCCGGTAGGAGATGGCACGGTCGTTGTAGAGCGAGGCGAAGACCCGCTTGATCGCGAGGAGGATGTTGTCGATGCCGCGGATGTTGAGGAAGGTCTCCTGCTGTCCCGCGAACGAGGCGTCTGGCATGTCCTCGGCCGTCGCGCTCGAGCGCACCGCCCAGCTCACCTCACCACCGGCCTCCTCCACGAGTTGGTCGTATGCCGCGCTGATGTCGGCTTCGAGGTCGGCCGGGAACGGCTGGCGTTCCACGGCATCCCGGATGTCGGCGCCGACCCTGCTCAGCTCGCGGGTGTCGTCGACGTCGAGGTCGTCGAGCATCGCGTTGATCCGGTCGGCGAGACCCTCGTGGGAGAGAAAGGTGCGGTAGGCCTGCGCCGTCGTGGCGAACCCGTTGGGCACCTGCACCCCGGCCTTGGTCAGGTGCTGGACCATCTCGCCCAGCGAGGCGTTCTTGCCGCCGACCGAGTCCACGTCCCCCAGACCGATGTCGGCGAACCACGCGATGCTGCTCGTCATGGACTGGTCCTCGGTGCTGGTCACGGCATTCCTCTCGTTGGGCGGCGGGGCCGGGTGCTCGGTGGTGCGGGTGCTCGGTGGTGCGGGTACGCGGTGCTACGGGTTGGGGAGGCCGTGGCCTCAGGTCTGGGACGCGAGCCTGCTGCTCTGCATGATGACGGCCGCCATCTCCTCGACCGACATCGAGGAAGAGTTGATCGACGGGATCCGGTGGGTGCGGTAGAGCGCCTCCGCGCGCCGCAACTCATAGCTGCACTGCGCCAGGCTCGCGTAGTCCGAGCCCGGGCGCCGCTCGGTGCGCACCTGGCTGAGGCGGGCGGCCGTGGAGAGGAGGCCGAAGGCCACGGCCTTGAGGTTCCGGATCGGACGGGGCAGGTCCGAGATCGCGAAGTCCTCCTCGACGAGGGGGTAGTTCGCGACCTTCAGCCCGTGCTGGAGGGCGAGGTAGATCGAGGTCGGCGTCTTGCCGCAGCGTGAGGGTGCGATGAGGATGAGGTCGGCCTGCTCGAGGTTGCGCAGGCTCGCCCCGTCGTCGTGCTCCATCGCGAACTCGATGGCCTTCATCCGGCGGTCGTAGCGGCGCAGGTCCCCCACCCCGTGGAGGGCGCCCGCCCCGTGGGTGGCGTTGACGTGAAGCACTCGCTCCACGGTGTCCAGGTGCGACCCGAAGAGGTCGACGAACGCACACGTCGTGCGCTGCAGCTCGGCGCGCACGAGCTCGTCGGACACCGTCGAGAAGACCAGGGGTGTGACCTCGTCGGTCATCGCCTGGTCGAGGGTCTTCACGACGTCACGGGCCTGGTCCACCGAGGTGATGAACGGAATCTTCCGGCGGGCGAAGGCCACGCTCGGGAACTGCTGCAGCATGAGGTTGCCCAGGGTCTCGGCAGAGATGCCGGTTCCTCCGGCAAGGAAGAACACGGGGGTGGCGGGCGCGGTGGTCTGCACGCCCCCACTGTGGCAGAGCGGACGAGCTCGCGGCACCCGAGGCCGGCGTGGACCACGTCACCTCGATCTCCCCGACTTCGTCTGCCAGATCGTTGGTCGACACGCTCCGAGGCGGCGTGTCGCAGCAAACTGACAGACGAAGTCGGGGAGGAGGGAGCGAAACAGGGCGGACCCCATGGGGCCCGCCCTGTGCTGCGACGTCGCGCTTACATCGCT
>JBDTDY010000431.1:0-2578 GCA_039922835.1 Ornithinibacter sp. | reverse complement strand
GACCCCACCTCCGGTGTGACCATCACCCAAGGGCTCCTCACCGCACTGGTCAGCGCGCGCCCGGAGGACAGCGCCGCAGTGGCCGCTCGGCTCGGGCGCACGACACCGGGTCGACACGGGGTCACCTGGGGCGAGGTCGACCTCGACGACGTCGACATCGAGGTCGTCCGCTCCGCGGTCCTCGTCGCGAGCTCGGACCCACGCCTGTTCAGCGGCGCGGTGCGCGCCGAGCTCGGCGGGCGGGACGACGAGGCCCGCGAGGCAGCCGTGGTCGTGGCCGACGCACAGGACGCCCTGTATGCCGTCGACGGTGGGTTGGAGGGGGACCTCGAGGAGCGCGGCCGATCGCTGTCAGGCGGACAGCGCCAGCGCCTGGCGCTCGTGCGCTCGCTGCTGCGCGACGCCCAGGTGCTCGTCCTCGTCGAGCCCACCAGTGCCGTCGACGCCCACACCGAGGCGCGCATCGCCGGTCGCCTCGCGGAGCACCGTCTCGGGCGGACCACGGTCGTCGTCACCGCCAGCCCGCTGATGCTCGCGCATGCCGACGTCGTCCACCTCCTCCAGGACGGGCGGGTGACCGAGAGCGGAACGCACCGCGAGCTGGTGGCCGGCTCCACGGCATACCGGTCCGTCGTCATCAGGGGGGAGGAGTAGATGTCACCGTTGACGGATCGCACCGACCACGCCCGCCGCACGCTCCCCATCGCCCCCGGGCCGGTGGTCCGCGCCCAGGTCAGGGTGCTGCTGCGCGAACACCGCAGGCCGCTGGCCTGGGTGCTGCTCTGGCACGCGATCGCCGCGGTGGTCGGCCTGGCCGGGCCGTGGGTGATCGGGCAGGTCGTGGGCGCAGTGACCCGTGGCGACGCCGACCTCTCGAGCATCGACCGCCTCGTCGGGCTGCTCGCGGTGGCCGTCGTCATCGAGGCGGTGGTGACCTGGGTCGCCCGGCGCAGCTCCTTCGTGCTCTCCGAAGGCATCTTCGCCAGGCTGCGCGAGGACTTCGTCGGCTCGGCGGTGCGGCTGCCGCTCTCCACGGTCGAGCGCGCCGGCACCGGGGACCTGCTCGCACGGACGACCAACGACATCGACGCGATCAGCTACGTCATCCGGTTCGGGGTGCCGACCATCGTCGTGTCGATCATGACCGTGACCGTCACCGCCGTCGCGACGATCTTCGCGTCGCCGCTGGCCGCGCTCCCCCTGCTGCTCACTCCACTCATCTGGTTCCTGCCGACGCGCCGCTACCTGCGCAAGGCGGGGCCCGGATACCTGTGGGAGCACGCGACCTACGCCCGGCTCAACGGCGTCGCCGCGGAGACGGTGGAGGGCGCGGCGACCATCGACGCGCTCGGGCTCCAGGAGGTGCGCGGCGAGCGGTTCGACGAGGCGCTCGCCGAGTGCCACGACGCCGAGCGCTACAACACCGGGCTGCGCCTGCGCTGGTTCCCGTGGCTCGAGATCGGCTTCTTCGCGCCGGTCGCGGCGTCGCTGGTGTGGGGTGGCTGGCTCGCCTGGCAGGGCGTGATCCCCGTGGCCACCGCGACGGCCGTGGTGCTCTACGTGCAGCGGCTGCTGGACCCGCTCGGCGAGCTCGTCGGGATGCTCGACGAGATCCAGTTCGCCGCGACCTCGATGTCGCGCATCCTCGGGGTCGGCGAGGTTCCTCCGGACCGCACTGCGACCGGCGAGGAGCCCGAGGGCGACGACATCGCCGTCGACGGGGTGCGCTACGCCTACCGCACCGGCCGCGACGTGCTGCACGGGGTGTCGCTGGACCTGCGCCCCGGCGAGCGGCTCGCGATCGTCGGGCCGTCCGGCGCCGGGAAGTCGACGCTCGGCCGGCTCATGGCGGGGGTCGACGGCCCGCGCACGGGTCGGATCACCGTGGGCGGGGTGCCGCTCATCGACCTCGAGCTGGACTCGTTGCGGGGCCAGGTCGCCCTGGTGACCCAAGAGCACCACGTCTTCGTCGGCACCCTGGAGGACAACCTGCGGCTCCCCCGACCCGATGCCGCGGAGGCGGAGCTGCGCTCGGCGCTGGAGGCGGTCGACGCCCTCGGCTGGGCGGATGCGCTGCCCGAGGGCTTGGCCACGGTGGTCGGGTCCGGTGGCCACGAGCTCACCGACGCCCAGGCCCAGCAGATCGCCCTGGCCCGCCTGGTGCTCGCCGACCCGCACACCCTGGTCCTCGACGAGGCCACCTCGCTGCTGGACCCGCGGGCTGCACGCCACCTCGAGCGGTCGCTGGCCGCGGTGGTCACGGGTCGCACCGTCGTGGCCATCGCCCACCGGCTGCACACAGCGCACGACGCCGACCGGGTGGCCGTCGTGGACGACGGCCGGGTGCGCGAGCTCGGCTCGCACGACGAGCTCATCGCTGCCGACGGCTCCTACGCCGCCCTGTGGCGCTCCTGGCGCGACGAGTCCTGACCCGCCACTCCTCCCCGACTTCGTCTGCGCAGATGCGGCGACACGCCGGCGGCGAGGGCACGTTGCGACAATCTGACAGACGAGGTGGGGCGTGGCCAGCCGCCCTCGGCGCCGTTGGTTGCTGCCCGGCATCCGGCGTCCGGCATCC
>JBDTDY010000430.1:0-22200 GCA_039922835.1 Ornithinibacter sp. | reverse complement strand
CGGCACGATGGTCGGTTGGCACGTGCTCATCGGGCTGGGCGAGTCGCTCATCACCTTCCTGGCCGTCACGAGCATCCTCGCGGCTCGCCCCGACCTCGTCGTCGGAGCCAGAGGCCACCTGCCCCAGCTCGACCTCAGCACCACTGAGGTGTCCACGTGAGTGCCACCGCTCCCCGGGCGCGCACCCGCACCCTGCTCGTCGTCGGTGTGGCCATCAGTGTGCTCCTGGCCGGCGTGGTGTCGTTCTACGCCTCGAGCCACCCCGACGGCCTGGAGCACGTCGCGGGGAGTCTCGGGTTCGGCTCCACCGCGCAGGACTCGGCCACCTCCGGGTCGCCCCTCGCCGGCTACGGCGTGTCCAGCATCTCCGACCCGCGGCTCAGTGGTGGCGTGGCCGGAGTGGTGGGGGTCGTCGTCGTGGGGCTCCTCATGGCCGGGCTGCTGTGGCTCCTGCGGCGCCGGTCCGCCGGCGAGACCCGCTGACGTGGGCTCCGGTCACGGCACGCACCTGCACATCGAGGGAGAGAGCGCCATCCACCGTCTCGCTCCGCACGTCAAGCTCGTCGGGCTCGTGGCGTTCGTGCTCCTGGTGGTGTCCGTGCCGGCGGACGCCCACGCCGCCCTGGCACTGCTTCTCCTCCTCGCGGTCGGGATGCTGCTCTCCACGCGCGTCCCGCTGCGCCACGTGCTGCCCCGGCTGGCCGTGGAGATCCCCTTCGTCATCTTTGCGGTCGTGCTGCCCTTCGTGGCCGTCGGCCCGCGCATCGACGTCGGGCCGTTCGCCGTGTCGGAGCAGGGCCTCGATGCGGCGGGTGCCCTGCTGCTCAAGGGCACCTGTGGCGTCGTCGCCGCCGTGACGTTCGCGGTCACCACCCGGCCGCGCGACCTGGTCCGAGCCCTCCAGCACCTCCGGGTGCCGGACCCGCTCGTCGTCATCGCCTCCTTCATGGTTCGCTACGTCGACGTCGTGCTCGACCAGGTGCGGCGGATGCGGGTGGCGCGTGAATCGCGCGGCTTCCGCGCCTCCTCCATCGCGGCGTGGCCGGCCATCGCGTCGAGCGCAGGTGCGCTGTTCATCCGCAGCTATGAGCGCGGGGAACGCGTGCACCTGGCCATGGTGAGCCGCGGTTGGTCCGGGTCGATGCCGGTCACCGCTCCGTTGTCCGCGTCGACCGGGCAGTGGGCCCTGGCCCTGGTCCCCGCGACGGCCGCCGCCATCGTCTCCACCGCGGTGCGGCTCTCGTGAGCCTCCCCGTCCTGGACCTGCGCGGTGTCGCCTACGCCTACCCGGGGGGCCACCAGGCGCTCTTCGGCGTCGATCTGCACGTGCACCGGGGCGAGCGGGTCGCCCTGCTCGGGCCCAACGGTGCGGGCAAGACGACGCTCGTGCTGCACCTCAACGGCATCCTCACCCCCGGTCGGGGGTCGGTGACGGTCTCCGGGCTGCCCGTCGCGGGGGAGAACCTGCTCGAGGTGCGGCGCCGGGTCGGCATCGTCTTCCAGGACCCGGACGACCAGCTCTTCATGCCGACCGTGCGCGACGACGTGGCCTTCGGACCGGCCAACCTCGGCCTTCGTGGACCTCAGCTCGACGCGCGCGTGATGGAGGCCCTCGAGGCCGTCGGGGTCGGCGACCTGGCCGACCGGGCCCCGCACCACCTCTCCTTCGGCCAGCGCCGGCGCGTGGCCATCGCCACCGTGCTCGCCATGCACCCCGAGGTGCTCGTGCTCGACGAGCCCTCCTCGAACCTGGACCCGACCTCCCGACGGGAGCTCGCCGAGATCCTGCGCGGTCTGGACGTCACCATCCTCATGGTGACCCACGACCTGCCGTATGCCGTGGAGCTGTGCGAGCGCGCGGTCGTGCTCTCCGAGGGCACCGTCGTCGCGGACGGCTCCACGCGGGAGGTGCTCGCGGACGGCCTGTTCATGGCTCGCCACCGCCTGGAGCTGCCCGTGGGCTTCTCGCTCTAGGGTGGAGCCATGCCAGCCACCGAGTTCGACCCGCCTGCGCGATTCGTCGCGGGCACCGTCGGGCCCCCCGGGGGTCGCACGTTCTTCCTGCAGGCCAGCGGTGACGGCCGCCTGTTCTCCGTGTCCCTGGAGAAAGTGCAGGTCAGCGTTCTCGCCGAGCGGGTCACCGAGCTCCTCGACACCCACGCCGAGGGCATCGCCGTCGAGCCCGCCGGGCCGGGTGACACCGACCCCCTGGGCACACCCATCGAGGACGAGTTCCGGGTCAACACCCTGAGTCTGGCGTGGGACCCCGCGCGCAGCGTCGTGGTGATCGAGTGCCATGACCAGGACCCCGACGAGGCCCAGGACGACACCCTGACCAGCCTGCGTGTCGTCCTGAGCCCGGAGGTGGCTCGAGCCTTCGTCCGACGCTGCACGGCGCTGGTCACCGCGGGGCGCCCCAACTGCCCGTTCTGCGGCCAGCCCCTGGACCCCTCCGGCCACATCTGCCCCCGTGCCAACGGCTACCGACGCTGAGCTCGCCGACCTGCTCGCGCTCGGCGAGCTCACGCCGGTCGGCAGGATCTCGAGCTCGTCCAACGGCGCCCTGCTCTGCTCCCTGGAAGGCTCCGGCGGGCCACTGCTCGTCATCCACAAGCCCGAGGTGTCCGAGCGACCGCTGTGGGACTACCCCGACGGCACACTCGCTGCGCGGGAGCGGGCGGCCTTCGTCATCAGCGCCGCCGGAGGGTTCGGCGTGGTTCCTCCGACGGTGCTGCGGGAGGGGCCTCTGGGGCTCGGCTCGGTGCAGCTGTGGGTCGGCCCGGTCGATCGCACCCCTGACCCCCTGGTCGACGTCACTGCTGCGGAGTCGGTCCCCGACGGGTGGGTCGTGGTGCTTCAGGGGCAGACGCCGGACGGCGACCCAGTGGTGGTCTCGCACAGCCCGGATCCGGGGCTGCGCACCGTCGCCGTCCTCGACGCCGTCCTGAACAACTCCGATCGCAAGGGCAGCCACGTCATCCGGGACGGGAGCGTGGTGCGCGGCTGCGACCACGGGGTCAGCCTGGGTGTCGAGCCCAAGCTGCGCACCGTCTTGTGGGGATGGGCGGGGGAGCCGCTCCTGGAGGCTGACCGCGTGCGCCTCGAGGTGCTCGCCCACGCTCTCACCACCGCGCTGCAGGAGGAGCTCCGCGAGCTCCTGACCCGCGCAGAGGTGCGATCCCTGCGCGAGCGGGTGGACTCGCTGCTGGAGAGCGGTCGTCACCCGCTGCCGACCCCGGGATGGCCCGCCATACCGTGGCCTGCGCTGTGACGTTCGCCGTCTAGGCTGACCCGGTGAAGTCCTGGCCCGCCCCCTTCGTTCCTGCCGTCGCCGGCACGGGCGACGCCCTCCACCTCTACGACACCCAGAGCAGGTCGGTGCGTGCCGTGGATGCCGGCCCGGTGGCACGCCTGTACGTCTGTGGGATCACGCCCTACGACGCGACACACCTCGGTCACGCCGCGACCTACGTCACGTTCGACCTCGTGGGCCGCGCGCTGCGCGACGCGGGACACGAGGTGGACTACGTGCAGAACGTCACCGACGTCGACGACCCACTCCTGGAGCGCGCTGCCCGGGACGGACGCGACTGGCGCGAGCTCGCCACTGCCGAGATCGGCCTGTTCCGCGAGGACATGACAGCCCTCGCGGTCATCCCTCCGGCTGCCCTCGTCGGCGTCGTCGAGTCGATGCCCGAGATCACAGCGGAGGTGCGGGCCCTCCTCTCCGGCGGCACGGCATACCGGTTGCCGATCCCTGCCGCCGAGGGTTCCGGCGAGGACGTCTACCTCGACCTGTCCCAGGCCCCGACGTTCGGGTCGGTCTCGGGCTGGTCCCGGGAGCAGATGATGTCCGTCTTCGCCGATCGCGGTGGCGACCCCGACCGGGTGGGCAAGCGCGACCCGTTCGACCCGCTCCTGTGGCGCGCCGTGCGTGACGGGGAGCCTTCGTGGGAGGACGAGGTGCTCGGTGCCGGGCGACCGGGCTGGCACATCGAGTGCACGGCGATCTCCCGAGACAGGCTCGGGCACCCGCTCGACATCCAGGGCGGCGGCACCGACCTCGTCTTCCCGCACCACGAGATGAGTGCGGTGCAGTCCGCCGCGCTCACCCACGACGACGTCTTCGCCCACCACTACGTGCACCAGGCCATGGTCGGCTTCGAGGGCGAGAAGATGAGCAAGTCCAAGGGCAACCTCGTGCTCGTCTCGCGGCTGCGAGCCGACGGGGTCGACCCGATGGCCATCCGCCTCGTCCTGCTGGCGCAGCACTACCGCCACGACTGGGAGTACACCCCAGACCTCCTCGAGGCCGCGCAGGCGCGTCTGCACCGGTGGAGGGAGGCCTTGTCGGTCAACCTCGGCGCGGAGTCGGAGTCCACGATTGCCTCGGTGCGAGCCGCGCTGGCCGACGACCTCGACACCCCGGCAGCCCTCGTCGCCGTCGACGCCTGGGCGGAGCGGACCCTTCACGGGGAGTGGACCACGCGCTCCGCTCCGGGCCCCTTGGCGCGCATCCTCGACGCGCTGCTCGGCATCCGCATCTGAGCGTCGGACGCTCCGTCTCAGCCGGGCTGGCCGGGCTCCTCGGACCCTCGGCGGCGCAGGTAGCGCTCGAACTCCTTGGCGATCGCGTCGCCGCTCGCTTCGGGCAGCTCGGCGGTGTCCTGTGCCTCCTCGAGGCTCTCGACGTACTCCGCGACCTCCTCGTCGGAGGACGCGAGCTCGTCGATGCCCCGCTCCCACGCCCGCGAGTCCTCGTCGAGGTCGCCGTGCTCCACCGGCCCGTCGAGCAGTGCCTCGAGACGGCTGACCAGCGCCAGGCTGGCCTTGGGCGAGGGGCTGTGGCCGGCATAGTGCGGGACTGCGGCCCAACAGGAGACCGATGGGATGCCGACCTGGGTCGCGGCATCCGCGAGCACCCCGACGATGCCGGTCGGTCCCTCGTAGGAGCTGAGCTCCAGGTCGTGGCGGTGGCGGGTGTCCTCACTGTCGGAGGTGGCACTGACCGGGATGGGTCGGGAGTGCGCGACGTCGGCCATCAGGGCCCCCAGGGTGATGACCATGCTCACGTCCGCCGCCTGCGCGAGCTCCATCAGCTCGATGGCGAAGGCTCGCCACCGGAAGGAGGGCTCGACCCCCTGCACGAGGACCACGTCACGGCCGAGCGGGGTGTCGGTCGCGACGAGGACCCTGGTGGTGCGCCAGCTGATCCGTCGCCGACCGTTCTCGGCGACGACGCGCGGCCGGTTGACCTGGAAGTCGTAGTAGTCCTCGGGGTCCAACGCAGCCACGACCTCGGCGCCCCAGATCTCCGCGAGGTGCTCGATGACCGCGCTCGCGGCTTCACCGGCGTCGTTCCACCCCTCGAAGGCCGCGATCAGCACCGCGTCCTTCAGCTCGGGCAGGTCCTCAAGCTCGATCACCGCGTCCTCCTGTCGTCAGGTGCCCACCCTATGACTCCTAGACTCCATACCCATGAGCCTTCCCGCAGCAGTCCTCTGGGACATGGACGGCACCATCGTGGACACCGAGCCGTACTGGATCGCCGCGGAGCACGACATCGTGCAGGAGCACGGCGGTCAGTGGAGTGATGAGTTCGCCCACCAGCTCGTGGGGAACGACCTGATCGTGTCGGCGGAGTTCATCCGCGACAACTCACCGATCACCTGGGACCCGCTGCGCATCGTCGACGAGCTGCTGCTCAGGGTCATCTCCCGGGTCCAGGAGCACGTCCCGTGGCGGCCCGGTGCCCTCGAGCTGCTCCAGGCCCTTCGTGACGCGGGGGTGCCCAACGCGTTGGTCACCATGTCCTGGCGCTCCCTGGCCGATGCCGTCCTGGTCGCGCTGCCCGAGGGCACCTTCCAGGCGGTGGTGACCGGCGACGAGGTGGAGCACGGCAAGCCCCACCCCGAGCCCTACCACGCGGCCGCCCGAGCCCTGGGCGTCCCGGCACGGGACTGCCTCGCGATCGAGGACTCACCGACGGGCGTGCGCTCGGCCGTCGCCGCCGGGGTGCCGACGATTGCGGTCCCCCACGTGGTCCAGGTGCCGGAGATGGCCGGTGCGGTGCACCTCGACACCTTGAGCGGGGTCACTCCGAGCCGGCTCGCCGAGCTCGCGGCCCTCGCCCGGGCCGGCTCAGTCGTCGGCGGGGACAGCGGCACCTGACCGGGACGGGTCGAGCGCGATCTCCCCGGCGCCCTCCGGAAGCGGGGGAGGGGTGCCACCCCAGGCAGGGCACAGGTCCCGGAAGTCGCACCAGTCGCACAGCTTTGAGGTGCGCGGTCGCCAGTCACCGGTCTGCGCGGCCCGCACCACGGCCTCCCAGATCGCCCGCACGTTGCGCTCGACCGCCAGCAGGTCGCGCTCGTCGGGGGTGTAGCGCACCACCTCCGCATTGCCGAGGTAGACCAGCTGGAGCTGTCGGGGGACCACGCCCCGCATCCGCCACAGGACCAGCGCGTAGAACTTCATCTGGAAGAGGGCCTTGGCCTCGAAGAGCTCGCTCGGTGACCTGCCCGTCTTGTAGTCGACGACCCGCATCGCCCCGTCGGGGGCGACGTCGAGGCGGTCGACGTAGCCACGCAGGGTCAGCCCGTCGATCTCCGTCTCGATGTAGAGCTCACGTGCCTCCGGCTCCAGGCGGGTGGGGTCCTCGAGGGTGAACCACTGCTCGACGAGGGGCTTCGCCGCGTCGAGCCAGCCCTCCTGCGTGAGGGTCTCGTCGTCCTCGACCATCGCGCCCAGCTCCGGCCGCTCCTCCACGAGAGCGCTCCACCGCGGCTCCAACAGGGCGAGGGCCGCCTCCGGGGTGCGCTGGGCGGCCGGGAGGTCGAAGAGGTGCTCGAGCACCGCGTGCACGAGGGTGCCTCGTGCCGCCGCGGGGGAGGGCGGGCCCTCCAGCTTGTCGATCGTCCTGAACCGGAAGAGCAGCGGGCACTGCTTGAAGTCCGCGGCGCGGCTCGGGGAGAGGGCGGGTTTCATGGGGCTCACGGTATGCCGGTCCGCCGACAGTGCGCGAAGCCACCCGGCACGGTGACTCTCGTCTCCGCTGCGGGCCCCGCGGCCCACCGGGTGCGAGCATGGAGTCGTGAGGCGGTTACTCGAGCGGGCTCCACTCCTGCTCTTCCTCTGCTCCCTCACCGTGCTCCTCCTCGGAGGAGCCGCCTGGCTGCTCGGCAGCGACGGTGTGGCGCTGCCGCTCTGGTTCGCCGGCACGGTGCTCGGCCTCGTCGCCTCTCTCGCGTGGACGCTGGGTGCGCTCCGTCGCCGCGAGCCCTCGGTCGACGTGATCGCCGTGCTAGCGCTCGGTGGTGCGCTCGCGGTGGGGGAGTTCTTCGCAGGCGCGATGATCACGGTGATGTTGGCGTCCGGGCAGCTCCTCGAGGCTCGTGCCGCTGCTCGTGCCCGACGTGATCTCGGGCTGCTGATCTCGCGCGCACCACGCACCGCGCGTCGGCGCCTCGGCGACACGGTCGAGGAAGTCTGGGTCGACGACGTCGCGCGGGGGGACCGCCTGGTCATCGGGGCCGGCGAGGTCGTGCCGGTCGACGGTCGGTTGGTGGGGTCGGGGGTGTTCGACGAGTCCGCTCTCACCGGCGAGGGGATGCCGGTGGAGCGACCCACGGGGGACGAGGTCAGGAGCGGCGTGGTCAACGCCGGCGACCCCGTCGACCTCCTCGCCACCTCGCTCGCCGCCGAGTCGACCTACGCGGGCGTCGTACGCCTCGTGGAGCAGGCCCAGGCATCCACCGCCCCCTTCGTTCGCACCGCCGACCGCTTCGCCGTGCTGTTCGTGCCCCTCACGCTCGTGCTCGCCGGAGTGTCGTGGGCGCTGACCGGTGACCCGGTGCGCGCCGTCGCGGTGCTCGTGGTGGCCACGCCGTGTCCGCTGCTCCTCGCGGCACCCATCGCCATCATGTCGGGGCTCTCGCGCGCCGCGGGCCGGGGCGTCGTCGTCAAGGGGGGTGGTGCCCTCGAGCGGCTCGCCGCTGGACGCGTCGTGCTCTTCGACAAGACCGGCACGCTCACCCAGGGGCGACCCACCGTGACGAGCGTCGTCACCTCCGGCGCGGACGTCGATGCCGACCTCGTGCTCCGGCTCGCGGCCTCGTTGGACCAGGTCTCACCCCACGTCCTCGCCGACTCGATCGTCGCGGCAGGCCGCAGTCGTGCCCTCGCCCTCACCATGCCCACAGACGTCACGGAGGAGCACGGTCACGGCATCCGCGGCATGGTCGACGGGCACGACGTGCGGCTCGGCAAGGCCGCGTGGGTCGTCGGTGACGCGACGCCGGGATGGGTCCGGCAGGTGCACCGCCGCGCCGATCTCGACGGGTCGATGACGGTCTTCGCCGCGATCGACGGCGTGCCCGCGGGGGCCATGCTGCTGGAGGACCCGGTGCGACCCGACGCGCCACGCATGGTCCGTGCGCTGCGCACCGCAGGCATCGAGCGGGTCGTCCTCGTCACCGGTGACCGCGCCGACATCGCCGGCACGGTCGGCCGCGTCGTCGGCGTCGATGCCGTCCTGGCCGACTGCACCCCCGCCGACAAGCTCGCGGTGATCCGGGCGGAGTCCACCGGGGCCGCGACGATCATGGTCGGCGACGGTGTCAACGACGCCCCGGCGCTCGCTGCTGCCGGCGTCGGGGTGGCTCTCGCGGCGCGGGGCGCGACCGCGTCCTCCGAAGCCGCCGATGTCGTGCTCACGGTCGACCGGGTCGATGCCCTCGCCGACGCGGTGCTCATCGCTCGCCGCTCCAAGGCCATCGCCCTGCAGGCCGTCGTCGTGGGCATGGGACTGTCGGGGGTCGCCATGGTCGCGGCTGCGGTCGGCCTGCTGCCGCCCGCCGCTGGGGCGGTGCTCCAGGAGGTCATCGACGTGCTGGCCATCGCCATCGCCCTGCGAGCAGTGCTCCCGGGGCGGGTGCACACCCTGACACTGCCCGTCGAGGACGTCGCACTCGCCGTCCGTCTGCGCGCGGACCACGACGCTGTGCTGCCCGTGGTCGAGCAGATCCGCGCGGTTGCCGACGGGCTCTCCACGGGGGCTCCCGACCTCGGCCCGACGCAGCGACTCCTCGACACCCTCGAGACGACACTCGTGCCCCACGAGCGTGAGGACGACCGGCTGCTCCTGCCGCTCGTCGCCCGGGCCCTCGGGGGCACCGAGGCCACGGCTGCCCTGGGCCGCACGCATGCCGAGATCGAGCACCAGGTGGCGCGGCTGCGACGGCTCCTGGGTCACATCACGGCGGATGCCGTGCAGGAGGAGGACGTCATCGAGCTGCGCCGACTGCTCTACGGCCTCTACGCGGTGCTGCGCCTGCACAACTCCCAGGAGGAGGACGTCGCGTTCGCGCTCGTCCCGTCGGTCGAGGGCAGCCAGGCCCGCGCTCAGTCCTCCGGCTGATAGCCGAGGTTCGGGCCCAACCACCGCTCGGCGGTCCGTAGGTCCCACCCCTTGCGCTCGGCATACGACTCGACCTGGTCACGGCCGATCCGGCCGACGACGAAGTACTGGGACTTCGGGTGGGAGAAGTACCAGCCCGACACCGAGGCCCCCGGTGACATGGCCATCGACTCCGTCAGCTGCATGCCGGTGTGCTCGGCGACGTCGAGGAGCGCCCAGATCTGCTCCTTCTCGGTGTGCTCCGGGCACGCTGGGTAGCCCGGGGCCGGCCGGATGCCGACGTACTTCTCGGCGACGAGCTCCTCGCCGCTGAGGTCCTCGTCGGGGGCATAGCCCCAGAACTCGTGACGCACCCGCTCGTGCATCCGCTCGGCGAAGGCCTCTGCGAGACGGTCTGCGAGGGACTCCAGGAGGATCGCGTTGTAGTCATCGAGGTCGGCCTTGAACTCCATGACCTTCTCCTGCGAGCCCAGACCCGCCGTGACGGCGAAGGCCCCGACGTGGTCGTGCAGCCCGCTCTGCGCAGGAGCCACGAAGTCCGACATGGCCCGGTTGGGCACACCTTCGCGGTGCTGACCCTGCTGGCGCAGGGTGTGCAGCATCGTGCGCACCTCCTCGCGCCCCTCCGTCGTGTAGACCGCGATGTCGTCACCGACGGCACTCGCCGGAAACAGGCCGATGACCCCGTTGGCCCGCAGCCAGGAGTGCTCGATGGCGTCATCGAGCATCTTCTGGGCGTCCTCGTAGAGGCGGGTGGCTGCCTCGGCCGTCGCCGGGTTGTTGAGGATGTCGGGGAAGCGGCCCTTCATCTCCCAGGTGAGGAAGAACGGACCCCAGTCGATGTAGTCGCGCAGCTCCTCCAGGGGGTAGTCGGTGAAGGTGCGCACGAACTGGGTGGGGGCGCGGTGCACGCTGGGCCCGGTGCGATCCAACAGGCCACGTTCCTGCTGCGCCAGCATGCGGGGCACCGGAGGGTGGTAGTCCTCCCAGTCGATCGGGGTGGCTCGTTCGCGGGCCTGCTCGAGCGTGATGAGGGGTCGCTCGGTGGCCTTCGCCGCGTGCCGCGCCCGGAGCGCGTCGAAGTCTGCGGTCACGTCCGCGAGCAGCTTGGGCCGCAGCTCCTCGGAGAGGAGCTGAGCAACCACCGGCACGGACCTGGAGGCGTCCTTCACCCAGATCACCGGCCCGTGGTACCTCTGGTCCACCTTCACCGCGGTGTGCGCCCGCGAGGTGGTGGCGCCACCGATGAGCAACGGGATCTCCAGCCCCTGGCGTTCCATCTCCACGGCGAAGTTGACCATCTCGTCGAGGCTGGGGGTGATCAACCCGGAGAGCCCGATCACGTCGGCCCGCACCTCGCGAGCGGTGTCGATGATCTTCTGCGCCGGCACCATCACCCCGAGGTCGACCACGTCGTAGTTGTTGCACTGCAGCACCACACCGACGATGTTCTTGCCGATGTCGTGCACGTCCCCGCGCACGGTGGCCATGACGATCTTGCCCTTGGTCCGCTCGGCGTCACCGGGCTTCTTCTCGGCCTCGATGTAGGGGATGAGGTAGGCGACGGCCTTCTTCATGACACGCGCCGACTTGACCACCTGGGGCAGGAACATCTTGCCGCTGCCGAACAGGTCGCCGACGACGTTCATGCCGTCCATCAGCGGCCCCTCGATGACCTCGATGGGGCGCCCGCCGCGGGCGGCGATCTCCGCTCGCAGCTCCTCGGTGTCGGTCTCGGCGTGCTCGTCGATCCCCTTCACCAGGGCGTAGGTGATCCGCTCGCTGATCGGCAGGGACCGCCACTCCTGCGCTATCGCCTCCTGCTTGGTGTCTCCGGTGTTGAAGCTGTCCGCCACCTCGAGCAACCGCTCGGTGGAGTCCGGCCGTCGGTTGAGGATGACGTCTTCGATGCGCTCGCGGAGGTCAGGGTCGATCTGGTCGTAGACGACGAGGGCGCCGGCGTTGACGATGCCCATGTCCATGCCCGCCCTGATGGCGTGGAAGAGGAAGACGGAGTGGATGGCCTCCCGCACGGCGTTGTTGCCCCGGAAGCTGAACGACACGTTGGACACCCCACCCGACACCAGCGCGTGGGGCAGGTTCTCCTTGATCCAGGCCGTGGCCCCGATGTAGTCCGTGCCGTATGCCGCGTGCTCCTCGATGCCCGTCGCCACCGCGAAGATGTTGGGGTCGATGATGACGTCCTCGGCGGGGAAGCCGACCTCCTCGAGGAGGAGGCGGTAGGCCCGGCTGCAGATCTCCTTGCGGCGCTCGAGGTTGTCGGCCTGACCGTCCTCGTCGAAGGCCATGACGACGACGGCAGCGCCGTACTTTCGCGCCAGCCGAGCCTGGTGGAGGAAGGGGCCCTCCCCCTCCTTCATCGAGATCGAGTTGATGATCGCCTTGCCCTGGGTCACCTTCAGCCCGGCTTCGATGACGTCCCACTTGCTCGAGTCGATCATCAGCGGCACCCGGCAGATGTCGGGCTCGGTGGCGACGAGCTTGAGGAAACGGTCCATGGCCGCGACGCCGTCGATCATCCCCTCGTCCATGTTGACGTCGAGGACCTGTGCGCCCGCCTCGACCTGCTGGCGGGCCACCCCGAGGGCCGTTCCGTAGTCGCCGTCCTTGATCAGCCGGCGGAACCGCGCGGACCCGGTGATGTTGGTGCGCTCACCCACGTTGACGAACAGGCTGTCCCCGTCGATGACGAAGGGCTCGAGCCCCGACAGCCGCATCGCGGGTGCCACCACGGCCCTCTCACGCGGCGTGCCGTGCGCGGCGACCTCGGCGATCGCCGCAATGTGCTCGGGTGTCGTGCCGCAGCATCCCCCGACGATGTTGACCAGCCCGGCCCTGGCGAACTCGCCGACGACCCCGGCCATCGCCTCAGGTGTCTCGTCATACTCCCCGAACGGGTTCGGCAGGCCGGCATTCGGGTGTGCGGAGACGAAGCAGTCGGCGATCCGGGACAGCTCGGCGACATAGGGCCGCAGCTCGCTGGCCCCGAGGGCGCAGTTGAGCCCGATCGACAAGGGCCTGGCGTGCCGCACCGAATACCAGAATGCCTCGGTGACCTGACCCGAGAGCGTGCGTCCGGACGCATCGGTGATGGTCCCCGAGATCATCACCGGCCACCGCCGGTCGTGCTCCTCGAACAGGGTCTCGAGGGCGAAGATCGCGGCCTTGGCATTGAGGGTGTCGAAGATCGTCTCGACGAGCAGCACGTCGGCACCACCGTCGACCAGGCCGCGTGCCTGTTCGAGGTAGGCCTCGACGAGCTCGTCGAAGATCACGTTGCGGGCACCGGGATCGTTGACGTCGGGCGAGATCGACCCCGTGCGGTTGGTGGGGCCCATCGCCCCGAGCACCCACCGCGGACGGCCCGGGGTGCGCTCGGTCATCGCGTCGGCGGCGGAACGGGCGAGGGTGGCCGCGGCGACGTTCATCTCGTAGGCGAGGTCCTGCATGCCGTAGTCGGCCAGCGAGATGCGCTGGGCGTTGAAGGTGTTGGTCTCCACCAGGTCGGCGCCCGCCTCGAGGTATGCCGTGTGGATGTCACCGATGATCCCGGGCTGGGTGAGGGAGAGCAGGTCGTTGTTGCCCTGGAGGTCGCTCGGGTGCTCGGCGAACCGCTCGCCCCGGTAGTCGGCCTCGGAGAGCCCGTGTGCCTGGATCATCGTCCCCATCGCTCCGTCGAGCACGAGCACGCGCTCACCGAGCGCGGTGGTGAGGTCGTCGGTGGCGTCGGGGCGGTGCTGGGCGGTCACGAGGAAGTCGTTTCGGTCGGGGGTGGGCGTCCGCATGCCAGTATGCCGCGACCCTCACGTAGGGTCCGAGCCATGTCCGTCGCCGAGCCACCACCGCCCAAGGGGGCGGTGCGCGTGGCGCGCGTTGCCGGTGTGCCCGTCTACATCGGTCGCGGCTGGCTGCTCCTGGCCGCGTTCGTGGCGTGGACGGGGTGGTCGAACAACCGTGACCTGTCGACCGGCACGGCCATCGCGTATGCCGCGACGCTGGTCGTGAGCATCCTGGTCGCGGTCCTCGGCCACGAGATCGCCCACGCGCTCAGTGCCCGCGCCCTGGGTCTGCAGGTGCACCGGATCGTCGCGGACCTGTGGGGTGGGCACACGGCATTCGACGGCACCGGGGTCACCCCGGGTCGCAATGCCGTCGTGTCCGTGAGCGGACCGCTCGCGAACCTCGCGATGGCCGGGGTGGGCGTCGCACTGGGCTTCGTGCTGCCCGAGAGCCTCAACGGTTTCGCGCGGCCCTTCGTGGTGCTCAACCTGCTGCTCGGTGGGTTCAACCTGCTGCCCGGTCTGCCGCTCGACGGCGGCCAGCTCGTGCAGTCCCTGGTCTGGGGCGTCACCGGGCGCCGCGACCGGGGTCTGCTCGTCGCCGGGTGGTGCGGGCGCGTGGTCGCCGTGCTGGTCGTCCTCTGGTTCGCGGTCCGCCCCGTCCTCACCGGGGGCCGGCTGGACCTCTTCCAGGTGGGACTGGCCCTGGTCATGGCCTGGATCCTCTGGCAGGGTGCCACCGCGGCCATCCGGCGTGTCCCGCTGGAGCGCCTGCTCGCGAGGGTGCGACCCGAGGACATCATCGAGCCGGTCGTCGTCGTGGCGCCCAGCACCACGCTCGCGCAGGCGCGGGGACTCGCTCGTCGAACCGTCTGCCTCGATGACCGTGGTCGGCCCACCCTCGTCGTCCCTCCCGCGAGCCCGGACCTCCCGGACCCGGCCACCCTGGACCCCACGACGCCGCTGTCCTCGGTGGTGGTGCGACTCCCCGACGACTGCGTCGTCGAGCTCCGGCCCGGGGACTCGGCCGAGCCCGTGCTCCGCTCGATGGCCACCACCGGCTGGGGCCTGGTCATCGTCACCACCGGAGGCGTCGCGCAGGGGGCCATCACCTCCGAGCGACTCAACGCCGTGGCGAGGGGCGTCGCGGAGCGCAACTAGACTCCCCGCCCATGACAGCAACCGGATCGCAGCTGCGCCGAGGGCCCTTCACCGAGGGGGACCGCGTGCAGCTCACGGACCCACGAGGTCGGCTGCACACGATCACGCTGGCGTCGGGCAAGCAGTTCCACACCCACCGCGGCTACCTGCAGCACGACGACCTGATCGGCGCCCCGGACGGGTCGACCGTGACGAACACCTCCGGGGTGCAGTACCTCGCCCTGCGGCCGCTCCTGTCGGACTACGTCATGTCGATGCCCAGGGGCGCGGCCGTGATCTACCCCAAGGACTCCGGCCAGATCGTCACCATGGCCGACATCTTTCCCGGCGCAGTCGTCGTCGAGGCAGGGGTGGGCTCCGGCGCCCTGTCGATGTCGCTCCTTCGCGCGGTGGGGGAGAGCGGGCACGTGCACTCCTTCGAGAGGCGCGAGGACTTCGCCGAGATCGCCAGGGCGAACGCCCGCGACTTCTTCGGTGAGGACCACCCGTCCTGGACCGTCACGGTGGGAGACCTCGTCGAGTCCCTGCCCGGAGCCGTCGCGGCCGGCAGCGTCGACCGGGTCGTGCTCGACATGTTGGCGCCGTGGGAGTGCCTGGATGCCGTGGCCACCGCGCTCGCCCCCGGCGGTGTGCTCATCTGCTACGTCGCCACGGCGACCCAGCTCTCCAAGGTGGCCGAGGCGATGCGCGACCACGGGTCGTGGACCGAGCCGCTGGCATGGGAGTCCCTCGTTCGTGGCTGGCACCTCGAGGGTCTCGCCGTGCGCCCCCAGCACCGCATGCACGGCCACACCGGCTTCCTCATCACCTCCCGCCGACCGGCGCCGGGTGTCACTCCTCCGCTGCGCAAGCGTCGCCCCGGAGGTGGCTACGTGACGGGCGAGGAGGTGGTGGAGGAGGAGGAGTGGACCCCCGAGAGCATCGGTGAGCGGGTGCCCTCCGAGAAGCGCGTGCGCAAGGTTCGACGCTCGATGGCCAGCAGTCCCCAACCCGAGACGTCCACGCAGTCCTGAGCCGGGCGGGTTATCGTCGAACATGAGCACCGACGAGCCGATGGCGGACCTGCCGGGCACCCGCGCCCGACTCGAGGCCGAGCGGGCTGCCCTCGAGGCCGAGATCGCGACCCTGCGGGCCCGAGGTGACGTGTCCCCGGCGCGCTTGCGCACCCTCGATCGCGACCTCGCAGGGCTCCGTTCCCAGATCGCCACCCTGTCCGCCCAGAACGAGCGTCTCGTACGCACCCTGCGGGACGCCCGCGAGCAGATCATCACCCTGAAGTCGGAGGTCGAGCGGCTGGCCCAGCCGCCCGCGGCATACGGCATCGTCATCGAGGTCTTCGACGACGGCACCACCGACATCCTCACCAGCGGCCGCAAGATGCACGTCGCGGTCAGTCCGTCGGTGCCCAGCGAAGACCTCGTGCCGGGCCGGGAGGTCATGCTCAACGAGGCCATGAACGTCGTCGCAGCGCACGGCTACGAGGTCACCGGTGAGGTCGTCACCTGCAAGGAGGTGCTCGACGACGGGCGCGTGCTCGTGGTGGCGCAGGCCGACGAGGAGCGGGTCTGCAGGGTGGCCGCGAGCCTGGACCCGTCCACGATCCGCACCGGCGACGCGCTCCTGCTGGAGTCGCGCTCGGGGTTCGTCTTCGAGCGGATCCCCAAGGCAGAGGTCGCCGACCTGGTGCTCGAGGAGATCCCCGACATCGGCTACGAGGACATCGGTGGCCTGACCGGGCAGATCGAGGCCATCCGCGACGCGGTGGAGCTGCCCTACCTGCACCCCGACCTCTACACCGAGCACCAGCTCAAGCCGCCGAAGGGTGTGCTGCTCTACGGCCCTCCGGGGTGCGGCAAGACGATGATCGCGAAGGCCGTGGCTGCTTCCCTGGCACGCAAGGTCGCCGAGAAGGAGGGTCGCGAGCCGGGCAAGTCCTACTTCCTCAACATCAAGGGCCCCGAGCTGCTCAACAAGTACGTCGGGGAGACCGAACGGCACATCAGGCTGATCTTCCAGCGGGCCCGCGAGAAGTCCAACGAGGGCTACCCGGTGGTCGTCTTCTTCGACGAGATGGAGTCGCTGTTCCGCACCCGTGGCTCGGGCATCTCCTCCGACGTGGAGACGACGATCGTGCCCCAGCTCCTCGCGGAGATCGACGGGGTGGAGGGCCTCGAGCACGTCATCGTCATCGGCGCGTCCAACCGTGAGGACATGATCGACCCCGCGATCCTGCGCCCGGGTCGGCTCGACGTGAAGATCAAGATCGAACGACCGGATGCCGAGGCCGCCCGGGACATCTTCGCCAAGTACCTGACGGCGTCGCTGCCGCTGCACCCCGACGACGTCGAGCAGAACGGCGGCTCCAAGGACGCCACGGTGCGGGCGATGATCGAGGCCACCGTGCTGCGGATGTATGCCGAGGAGGAGGAGAACCGCTTCCTCGAGGTCACCTACGCGGGTGGCGACAAGGAGATCCTCTACTTCAAGGACTTCAACTCCGGCGCGATGATCCAGAACATCGTCGACCGCGCGAAGAAGATGGCCATCAAGGACTTCCTCGACACCGGCCAGCGCGGTCTGCGGGTGGAGCACCTGCTCCAGTCGTGCACCGACGAGTTCCGCGAGAACGAGGACCTGCCCAACACCACCAACCCCGATGACTGGGCGCGCATCTCCGGCAAGAAGGGCGAGCGGATCGTCTACATCCGCACCCTCATCAAGACCAAGGAGGGCACCGAGCCCGGGAAGTCGATCAACACGGTCGCCAACACCGGCCAGTACCTGTGAGGCTCGGGCTCCAGGTCTCGCGCTTCAGCTGGCCGGGGGCACCCGCCTCCACTGCTTCGACGTGGCGGGCCGTCGCCCGCGACGCCGACCAGGCCGGGGTGTCGTCGCTGGGGTCATGGACCACTTCTTCCAGACCGCGGGGTGGGGGTTCCCCACCCGAGCACCAAGGAGCGTTTCCTAAGCCTGGAGGACACCCTGCTCCTGGCCCACCAGATGTTCGATGACGACGACCGGCCCTTCGTCGGTGACGTCCTGCACCTGGAGCGCCCGCTGAACCGCCCTCAGCCGGTGCGCCGGCCGCCGATCATGGTCGGGGGTGGGGGAGAGCGCAAGACCCTTCGCCTCGTGGCCCAGTACGCCGACGCGTGCAACCTCTTCGCCACCGGTCTCGGGCCCGAGGGGTCGGTCGAGCAGGCGGTCGAGCGACTCGGCCGGCTGGGGGACGCAGGCATCGACCACGTCATCCTCGGCATGGCCAACGACGCCGACCCCACGGCATACGGTCTGCTCGCGGACGTCGTGGCCCAGATCGCCTGATCGGTCAGACGAGACGGGCGATCAGGCGCCAGCCCAGCAGCAGCGTCGCGAGGACCGTGGTCGCGACGAGGACGAAGGAGAGTGCCGTCCCTTCGGCGGCCACGCGGCGGAAGAGCATCCCGAGCACCACGGTCGCGGTGAGCACCACGGCCCCGAACTGGAGTGAGCGCGGGCCCGCGTCGAGGGCGGTGGAGGCGAGGAGCCACCCGGCGGCCGTGCCGACGAGGAACGGCCCGGCGGTGCGCACGATTCCCCCGAGGTCGATGCCCTCCGCGTGGGAGCGACGGCCGACCGCCGCGAAGAACACCACGGCGATCACGTCGAACAAGGCCGGTAGCGCCCGGGTCACGGGGCGACCCGGTCGAACAGGGAGCGCTGGCGGGGTGGTGCGTGAGTGGGGTCGACCCCGTCGAAGAGGCTGGACACCGACTCCCCGTCGTGGATCCGCTTGATCGCCTCGGCGAACAGCCCTGAGACGGAGCGGATCTGGAGCTCGGGCCACCCGGTGGGAGCGGGTACGGTGTCGGTGGTGATGACCTCCGTGATCAGCGGATGCTCACGCAGCCGTTGCACCGCCTGGCCCGCGAACAGACCGTGCGTGCACGCGACAGCGGCCTCGGTGACTCCCTGGTCGGAGAGTCGGTCCAGGAGCTCGACGATCGATCCGCCGGTGGCGATCTCGTCGTCGAGGACGATCGCACGACGCCCGCTGACATCGCCCACGATGGAGTCGATGACGACCCGGTCGTCGCTGAGCCGACGCTTGGAGCCGGCGGCCACGGGCAGACCCAGCAACCGAGAGAACTGGGTGGCGTCCTTGGCGTTGCCCAGGTCGGGGGAGACGACGACGGTCCCCTCGAGGTCCTTGCCGCGGAAGTGGTCGGCGAGGACGCCCAGCGCCGTGAGGTGGTCGACCGGCACCGAGAAGAACCCGTGCACCTGGGGAGCGTGCAGGTTCATCGTGAGCACCCGGTCGGCGCCGGCCGTGGCGATCATGTCGGCAACGAGCCGCCCGCCCAGCGAGATGCGCGAGGCATCCTTCTTGTCGGAGCGCGCATAGGCGTAGTGCGGGATCACTGCGGTGATCATCGCGGCAGAGGCACCGCGGGCCGCGTCGATCATGAGGAGCAGCTCCATGAGCGAGTCCTGGGTCGGCGGCACGAGCGGCTGGACGATGTAGACGTCGCGCTGGCGGCAGTTCGCCAGGAGCTGCGCCTGGAGGCAGTCGTTGCTGAACCGGCTGATCACCGCCTCGGACAGGGGCACCCCCAACCGGTCGCAGATCCGGTGGGCGAGACCGAGATGGGCCGACCCCGAGAACACGACGATGTCCCGCATGTGAGCAGCCTATCCGCGGGTCACTCAGGCCAACGCAGCCGACAGCTCGTGGACCAGTTCCCACCGTTGCTGGCGGCCGGCTGGGTTGACCCCGGGGAAGGAGGCGAACCCGTGCGGCACGCCGAGGTAGTTCGTCACCCGGGTGGGGACACCTGCCTCCTGCAGGGCAGCGGCATACCGGATGCCGTCGTCACGGATCGGGTCCAGGTCCGCGGTCTGGATCAGGGCCGGGGGCAATCCCTGGAGGTTCCCGAACAGCGGGGAGAGCATCGGATCGCGGACGTCGGCGCCCGGGGCGACGTAGTGGTCGAGGAACGCGTCCATCGAGCGGCGCGTGAGGATTCCGCCCCTGGCGTGCTCGGCGATCGAGGGGGAGGACATCGTGAGGTCGGTGGCCGGGTAGATCAGCGCCTGGTGCCTCAGGGCGGTCATCCCGGCGTCACGCATCACCTGAGCCACCACGGTCGCGAGGTTGCCACCGGCCGAGTCACCCGAGACGGCCATCCTGGACGTGTCGGCGCGCAGGGCCTCCCCGGAGACCTGCACCCAGGTCGTCGCGTCCACGCAGTCGTGCGCGGCGGTGGGCGCCCTGTG
Source organism: Ornithinibacter sp. (assembly GCA_039922835.1). Taxonomy (GTDB): domain Bacteria; phylum Actinomycetota; class Actinomycetes; order Actinomycetales; family Dermatophilaceae; genus Fodinibacter. Next base: position 2,565 of record JBDTDY010000430.1, on the reverse strand, counting down.
CTCGGGAGCCATCCGGTAGTCCACCGACACCACGACGCAGCCGACCGCTGCCGCGATGAGGGTGCAGATCGGGTCGTAGTTGACGACGCTGCCGAGCACCCAGCCCCCGCCGTGGAACCACATCACCACCGGGATGTCGTCACGGGAGTCCGGGAGAGCTCGTGGACGGTAGATGCGCAGGGGGATCTCGTGGTCATCGCGTGCCGGCGCCGTGCCGTAGGTGATCCCGACGGCCGGGTCGACCCGGCCGGTGAGCCGAGCGGTGACCCTGTTCACCGGGATCACCTGCGCGCGCGCCTCGTTGATGTCGTCGATGTCCATCTCCTCGATGGGAGTGCGGGACCGGTCAATGGCAGCGACGATCAGGGCGGTGGCAGGGGACATCCCGCGGTAGGAGCGCATCCGGTCAGTATGGTCGACCCATGACGGTGCGACGGGTGATGGGGATCGAGACCGAGTACGGCATCGTCGTCCCCGGCGACCCCACGGCCAACCCGATGGTGGCATCGGGTGACGTCGTCACGGCATACGCGGCATCTCGCGGGATCCGGCCGGCTCGGGCCAGCTGGGACTACTCCGACGAGGCGCCCCTTCGTGATGCGCGTGGGTTCGACATGGGTCGGGGCGCGGCGCACCCCAGCCAGCTGACCGACGTGCAGGACCCCACCCTCGCGAACGTCGTGCTCACCAACGGGGCCCGGCTCTACGTCGACCACGCCCATCCGGAATACAGCTCGCCGGAGGTCACCACGCCACGTGCCGCGGTCACCTGGGACCGGGCGGGGGAGCTCGTCATGCGGGAGGCCGTCGCGCGTCTGGCCACGGTGCCGCCGGGCGTCAACCTCTACAAGAACAACACCGACGGCAAGGGCGCCTCCTACGGCACCCACGAGAACTACCTCATGGCACGTTCCACACCCTTTGCCGACATCGTCCGCCACCTCACCCCGTTCTTCGTGGTGCGACAGGTGATGTGTGGCTCGGGGCGGGTGGGCATCGGGGTCGACTCGCGCACACCGGGCTACCAGCTGGCTCAGCGCAGCGACTTCTTCGAGGTCGAGGTGGGACTGGAGACGACCCTCAAGCGCCCGATCATCAACACCCGCGACGAGCCGCACGCGATCGCCGACCGCTACCGACGGTTGCACGTCATCCTCGGGGACGCCAACCACTGCGACGTCGCCAACCTCCTCAAGATGGGCACGACCTCGCTCGTGCTGGCGATGATCGAGGACCGAGCCTTCCGCTACGACCTCACCGTGCGGCGGCCCGTTGACACCTTGCAGGAGGTCTCGCACGACCCGACGCTGGGTGCCATGGTGGAGCTCGTCGACGGTCGCCGGCTGACTGCCCTGGAACTGTTGTGGGAGTACCACGACCTCGCTGCGGCCTACGTTCAGGAGCGGTATGCCGGGGAGCCGGACCCCGACACCGTGGAGGTCATGCATTGGTGGGGCACCGTCCTGGACCGCCTCGGCCGCGACCCGATGGAAGCGCGCCGAGAGGTCGACTGGGTCGCCAAGCTCGCGGTGCTGCAGGGCTACCGCGAGAGGGACTCCCTGGGCTGGGGGGACCCCCGGCTCAAGGCCGTCGACCTCCAGTGGTCGGACGTGCGTGCGGATCGTGGTCTGGCACACCGCCTGGTGGCCAACGGCCGGCTCGAGGTGCTCGTCGACGAGGCAGACGTGCAGGCCGCGGTCGACTCACCACCGACGGACACGCGCGCCTGGTTCAGGGGGATGTGCCTGAGCCGTTTTCCCGACGACGTCGTCGCTGCCTCGTGGGACTCGGTCATCTTCGACGTGGCTGGGCAACGCACCCTCCAGCGGGTGCCGATGCTCGATCCGCACAAGGGCACCGAGGCGGGGGTGGGGGACCTCGTCCGCGCCGCGCCCGACGCCAGTTCCCTGCTCGAGGCGCTGGCGGCCACCACCCGCGAATGAGGGCCGACGGTCCAGGCTGCTCGAGCCTTGTCAGTGGCTCGTGGTAGTGACCAACTACGTTCTGCTGCAAGCGAACACCGTGTGATACAGCCTTGTGTTCGTACAGGCGTGCGAGTAGAATTGGGGCATGTCCAGCACCCAGACCGAGCAGCGCGAACAGCACGCGCCGTGCGCTGACGTGGGTGTGTCGGATCCGTGTGTGCCGGACCCGCGGGTTGCGGGTTTGGCGCTGCGGTTGGCTGCGGTGCGGGCGGAGGTCTCCGCGATCGGTGCCGAGGTCGGTCAGGTCGGGTCGGAGCTCACCGTGGAGGACCTGCTTCTGCTGACTGGTGAGTCGCAGGGGGTGGTGAACGCGGCGGAGGGGGTGGTGATGCTCGCTGGTGCGCACGCCGCGTCACATGAGCAGCGGTTGACGAGTCGGGGTTTGGTGGAGGTGCGCCGCCCGGTGGGGTTCATCGATGCGATGGCCCCCACGGAAGTCGCGTTGGTGACGGGGTCCACGGTCGGGGTCGCGGGGCACCGGGTGCAGCTCGGCGCTCACCTCGCCCACCGGTTCCCCAGGATGCTCGCGGCGGTGCTCGATGGTCAGGTGAACGCTGGCACGGCGCGCAAGGTCGTCTCC
>JBDTDY010000429.1:0-7397 GCA_039922835.1 Ornithinibacter sp. | reverse complement strand
TGCCGATGGCCTTGGCGATCATCTTCGCGATGAACCAGCCGATCAGCAGGATCAGCAGGAACATCACCAGCCTGGGGACGAAGGCGACGACGTTGGTCAGCGCGTTCTGTAGGGCATCTGTCATGGGGTTCTTCTCCTGAGGACTTCGCCTGCCCGACGGTTTCAGGCGGCAGTGGTTGGGACATGCGCCCGGAGCCGGTGACTTGCGATGTCAAGGGCCTAGGGCGTGTACGACGTAAACAGAGTAGCGTGTACGTTGTACACGAACCCGTAGCCGTCACCAACTTTCTGGCGACGCGGCCCAGGAGGCGCTCTCAAGACACCGGGAGCTGTCAGGAGCGCGCATGACCGAGCAGAACGAACCCAGCCCTGTCCAGGAGCCTCCGAGGCGGGAGGCTCTGAGCAGGGAGCGCATCCTGCGCGAGGCCATCGAGATGATCGACCGCGATGGCCTGCAAGCGGTGACGATGCGCTCTCTGGGGGCGCAGATGAATGTGGCGGCCATGGCCCTCTACCGCTACGTCAACGGCCGCGAGGACCTCCTCGAAGGCGTCGTTCAGACCCTCGTCGACGAGGTCCAGGTCGATCCCGACGGGGATCTCGGTCCTCATGACGGGTGGCAGGCCCTCCTGCAGTGGCTCGCGCACTCCGTACGCCAGGTCGCCGTCGAGCACCCCGCGATCTTCCCGCTCATCGCCACCCGCCACCCCGCAGCGCCGTGGCTGAGACCACCACTGCGCAGCCTGCGCGTGGTCGAGGAGTTCCTGCAAGGACTCACCGAACGCGGCTTCACCGACGAACAAGCCGTGCGGACCTACCGGATCTTCACCAGCTTCCTCATCGGCCACCTCCTCCTCGAGGCCGCCGCCAGCGGCGCCTCCACCGCCCCAGTGGACGAACCGTTGGACGAAGGCGACGCCGACGTCCCGCCCCCGAGCGAGACCGTCGAGGTCTCCGACTACCCGATCATCGCCCGCACCGCCGAAATGCTCGCTGAGGACCACACCCAGGAAGAGTTCGAACAGGCACTCGAAGCCCTCTTGGATCGCCTCGATCACGACCTCTCCCAATGATCGGGGGTAGTCGTAGACGAATGCCGGCCGTTTCCCGAGGGGGACGGCCGGCATTCGTCATTCCTGGCGCAGAGGCGGTGGGTTCTGCTCCGGAGTGCCAGGGGGGGGGGACGGGTCAGGCGATGAGGTGGGCGTACGCGACGATGTTGTCGACGTAGTGCCCGGTCTTGCTGTCGAGGTCACCACCGCAGGTGATGAGCCGCAGCTCGGCTCGCCCCCCGGTGTCGGCGTAGACCGTGGAGGTCGGGAACTCCGCCTTGGGGTAGCGCTCCACGTGGTCGATCACGAACGTGGCGGTGGTCCCGTCAGCGCGGTCGACCATCACCTTCGCGCCCTTCTTCACCGCACCCAGGCGGTAGAAGAGCGCCGGGCCGAGGTGGCTGTCGACGTGGGCGGCGATGACCGAGGGGCCGAACTCTCCGGGGGTCGGCCCCCCGGAGTACCACCCGGCCTGCTGGGCCTTCTTGGGTGCCTCGAGCTGGCCCTTGCTGTCCAGACCCAGGTCGACCAGGCCCTTGGTGGTGACCTTGATGGAGGGGATCCGCAGTGCGACGGGCGCGCTGGGCCCCAGGATGGGACCGAAGTCCGATGCCGGTGCCACAGCCGGCGCGCTGGCCGGCGGGGACGGTGTGGCCGCGTCGGGGGAGGCGTCGGGCTGCGAGGGCGAGGGGGCCGGGGCGGCGACCTGCGCCTGGCTGGTGTCGGGTTGTGGTGGTGGGCCGGGGGTGGTGAGGGCCCGTGCCACGAACCCGCCACCGAGCAGGAGCAGCACGACGGTGACCGCCGCGGCAATGGCGCCGCGGCGGTCACCGAACCTCGTGGAGGAGGACATCAGATGCGGTTGGTCGCCTTGCGGGCGGCAAACGCACCGGTGCCCATCGCGGTCAGGATCAGGCCGCCACCGAGGGCGAGCCCCAGGGCCTGGTTGTTCGGGGTGGAGGTGCCACCGCCACCGGTCTGCACGCCACCGGCGGGTGCAGCAGCGAGGACGCCACACAGGGCCGGGTCGGTGGCCTCGGTCGGCAGGCTACCGTCGAGCTCGCTCTTGGTGTCACCGCTGTACTTGCCGTCACCATCGTGGTCCACACCGTGCACCACGACGACGCTCTTGCCGGCGGAGATCGCGGCCGCGACCTTCGAGGAGACCTTGATGCTGCCGCGCTCGTAGCTGATCTTCCCGCCCGGAGCGGTGTCGAAGCGGTCGATCGCGAGCGCGCTCTTGGGTGAGGTGTCACCGCTCTTGGTCAGTGACACCACGATCGGACCGTATGCCGGTCCTCCCTCGGTGGTGTTGAGGGTGCCGCTGCCGTCCTTGTCATCGGAAGCGATCGGGCACTCGTTGCGGGCCTCCTTGCCGAAGTGGATGTGGGCGGCGTGCGGGCTGTCGGCGAGCAGGCCGGAGGCGGCCATGGTCACGTCGATGCGGTTGCCGGTGACGGTCACCATCGCGGTGCCGCTGGCGTCGACACCGTTCAGGGCCACGGGACGCAGGGTCGCCATGTTGTTGCCGTCGGAGGCGGTGGCGGCCTGAGCCATACCAGCGCCGAGGGTGAGGAGCAGAGCCGACCCGAGGGTGGCGGTGCCGAGCTTGGAGATGGTGCGCATGCGGGAACTCCCTTGTTCATTGATCCTGTTGGACCCGTCGTCGCGGTTGCGCTGACCCAAGGAGTTCGGAGCGACGGGCCTCGCGGATGGGTCCTGCCGCGATGGCCGGGTGGCGCGGGTCGTCACGACGTGTCGAAGGAGGGTTCACCCGTCGGGGAACGGGTAAGGGGACTTCGCACGCACAACACCTGCAACAAAGGAGAACTGACATGTCGGCAGACGAGAAGGTCGCCAAGGACCTCGTGGAAACCCTCAAGGACGGGCGCGCCGGGTTCGCCGCCGCGGCAGAGAAGCTGCGGGACAGCGACCAGCCGCAGCTCGCCGAGACGATGCAGCGGTTCTCCGACCAGCGCGCCGGCTTCGCACGCCAGATCGTCGAGCTCGGCCACGAGTACGGCGATGACGTGGACGAGGGCGGGTCGCTCGCCGCGTCACTGCACCGGGGCTGGCTGAAGATGAAGGATGCCGTCACCGGCGACGACGCCGGCGCCGTGCTAGGAGCGGCCGGCACCGGTGAGGACCACGCGGTGTCGGAATACGAGAAGGCCCTGAAGGATGACCTCAGCGACGGCTTCCGGGCCGTCGTGCAGCAGCAGCACCAGAGCATCGTGGGCGCGCGCGATGAGATCAAGGCACTCTCGGACGCCAACTGAGACACCTGCTGGTCGCCGGCTGGAGGCCCGACCGGGCCTCCAGTCGGCCCTCATCCCCGGCACGGGCCGGGCGTGGTCTGGCCTGATGGCAGGTGCCTCCCGCTGATCGGTGCGTCCCGGCATCCGGGGTCGCTCTGCCCTGCCGTCTCTTCCGGTCATGGCGACATGGGCGCGGTGGACTACCGTGGAGGGTCGAAGGATGACGTCATCGACCTGTCGCGCACGCGCCACCAGGTTGCGTCGACCGTGACGAGGCACCGAGCCGGCCCGCAGTGGCTGCCGCCTCGCAGCGGTCACCGCAGCGGTGGAACCCGCGCGAGGTCGCGTGGACGCATCGTCCCTCGCACCGACCTTGACGTCCGCACACCCACGCCACCGGAGAAGCCCGTGAACCACGCGTCGCACCACTGCCTCGCCCTACCGAACCGACGACTCGCTGCAGGAGCTGGCCGATGACCCGGCGCGGCCCCCGTCGCCGCAGCGGCGACACCCTGCCCGCGCTGCCCAAGGACGGCCTGCGCATCGTGCCGCTAGGCGGCCTGGGCGAGATCGGCCGCAACATGACGGTGTTCGAGCACGCCGGCCGGCTGCTCATCGTCGACTGCGGTGTGCTCTTCCCCGACGAGCACCAGCCCGGTGTGGACGTGATCATCCCCGACTTCACCTGGATCAGGGACCGCCTCGACAAGATCGACGCGATCGTGCTCACCCACGGCCACGAGGACCACATCGGCGGTGTGCCCTACCTGCTGCGCGAGCGCCCCGACATCCCCGTCGTCGGCTCGCGGCTCACCCTGGCCCTGCTGGAGGCCAAGCTCGTCGAGCACCGCATCACCCCGGTGACGCGCCTGGTCGCCGAAGGAGACCGGCTCACGTTCGGGAGCTTCGACTGCGAGTTCATCGCCGTCAACCACTCCATCCCCGACGGGTTGGCGGTGGCCATCCGCACATCGGCCGGGCTGGTGCTCTGCACCGGTGACTTCAAGATGGACCAGTTCCCGCTCGACGGGCGGGTCACCGACCTGCGCGCCTTCGCGCGCCTGGGCGAGGAAGGGGTCGACCTGTTCCTCGTCGACTCCACCAACGCCGAGGTGCCCGGGTTCACCGTGTCCGAGGAGGAGCTCTCGCCGGCCATCGACACCGTGTTCCGCACCACCAAGGGCCGCGTCATCGTGTCGAGCTTCGCCAGTCACGTGCACCGCATCCAGCAGATCCTCGACACCGCCCACCGTCACAAGCGCAAGGTCGCCTTCGTCGGGCGCTCGATGGTCCGCAACATGGGCATCGCCCGCGAGCTGGGCTACCTCACGATTCCCGATGGGCTCGTGGTCAAGGACCTCAAGGCGCTCGAGCGGCTGCGCCCCGACCAGATGACGATCATCGCCACCGGCTCACAGGGTGAGCCCATGGCCGCGCTGGCCCGCATGGCCAACCGGGACCACCCCGTGAGCATCACCGAGGGCGACACGGTGCTCATGGCCAGCTCGCTCATCCCGGGCAACGAGAACGCCATCTACCGCGTCATCAACGAGCTCACCCGCTGGGGCGCAAACGTCGTGCACAAGGGCAACGCCAAGGTGCACGTCTCGGGTCACGCCAGCGCCGGCGAGCTCGCCTACTGCTTCAACATCATCCGCCCGTCCAACGTGCTCCCCGTGCACGGCGAGTGGCGGCACCTGCGCGCCAACGCCGACATCGCGATCCGCACCGGGGTCGACCCCGAGCGGGTGCTCATCGGGCAGGACGGCAGCGTCATCGACCTCGTCGGCGGCCGTGCCAAGATCACCGGCACCGTCCCCGCCGGGCTCGTCTACGTCGACGCGATGACCGTGGGAGGCACCACAGAGGAGACCCTCCACGTGCGGCGCACCCTCGCGGAGGAGGGCGTGGTGACCATCGTCTGCATCGTCGACCCCGACACCGGAGCGCTCACCGAGGACCCCGACTACCTCGCCCACGGCTTCCCGCCGGAGGTGATGGACTTCTCCGCGGCCACCCCGGCCATCCAGAAGGCCCTCACCAAGGCGACCCAGGACGGCATCGAGGACCTCGCGCAGATCGAGGAGCTGGTGCGCCGGGCCGCGTCCAGCTGGGCCCAGCGCACGCACCGCCGCAGTCCGCTGGTCATCCCGGTCATCGTCGACGCCTGACCCCGGGAGATGTGAGGATCAGTCCATGACGACCCAGAACCTGCTCGACCGCTTGGGGCACCTCTCGACGACGAGCCTGGTCGATGCGTCGCCCGGCCTGCGCATCCTGCCTGCCAGCCTGCGACCCCTCGTGCCCGGCCCGCACCTGGTCGGTCGGGTCGTCACTGCCAAGGCCAACCGGGACCTCATGTCGGTGCTGCACGCCTTGCGGGAGTCCGGACCCGGTGACGTGCTCGTCGTCGATGCCGGCGGGGACGAGCGAGCCGTCGCGGGTGAGCTCTTCGGCACCGAGGCGCAACGCCGCGGCCTGGCCGGAATCGTCATCTGGGGTCGGTCCCGAGACAGCGCCACGCTCGCCACGCTGTCGATGCCGGTCTGGTCGACCGGGGTCGCGCCGAATGCGTATGCCGCGGTGGGCCTCCCCGAGACCGGCGTCGCCCTGTCGATCGGCGGTGTGGACGTCGGCCCGGGTGAGCTCATCGTCGGTGACGACGACGGGCTCGTCGTGGGCTCGGAGGCGGACTTCCTTGCTGCCGTCGACGGTGCCGAGGCGATCGAGGCACGTGAGAAGGGGCTGCAGGCGCGCATGCTCGACGGCGCCTCCCTCTTCGACGTCATGAACTACGACGAGCACCTGGCCGCGCTGCGCGACGGACGCCCCAGCGGGCTGGCCTTCGGCTGAAGGGCCAGCCATGACCTCGTTCGCCCGCCGCGCCGAGCGCGTCCAGCCCTCGCCGATCCGCGAGTTCCTCGCTCTCGCGGGCGACCCGCGAATCACCTCCTTCGCGGGCGGCTACCCCGACCCGACGCTCTTCCCCATCGATGAGCTGCACAAGATCTATGACGACCTGCTCACCCCCGACAACGCCTCGGCGTTGCAGTACGCGGCGTCCGACGGGCTGCTGGAACTGCGCGCCCTCGTCGCTGCCCGGCTCACCGCGGACGGGATGCCGTGCACGGCTGACGACGTTCTCATCACCCAGGGCGGGCAACAGGGACTGGACCTGACGGCGAAGCTCTTCATCGACGCCGGAGACGTCATCGTCACCGAGCGGCCGACCTTCCTCGGGGCGCTCATCGCCTTCAACCCCTGTGAGCCCGACTACCGCTCGGTGCCCATGGACGAAGAGGGCATGGACACCGGCGCGCTCGAACAGGTGCTGCGCAGCACCGAGCGCGTCAAGCTGATCTACACCGTGCCCGACTACCAGAACCCCACGGGCCGCACGATGAGCCTGGCCCGGCGGCGGCTCCTTCTCGAGCTCGCCGAGGAGCACGACGTCGTCATCCTGGAGGACACGCCCTACCGCGAGCTGCGCTACGAGGGCGAGCGGCTCCCGAGCATCAAGAGCCTCGACACCACCGGTCGGGTCGTGCACCTGGGGAGCTTCTCCAAGATCCTCGCCCCCGGGCTCCGCCTCGGCTGGGCCCTGGCGACCCCCGAGATCCGCGAGAAGCTCTCCCTCCTCAAGCTCGCTGCAGACACCCAGAACGGCACGCTCAACATGCGCGCGGCCGCGGCATACCTCAGTGGTTTCGACATCGACGCGCACATCGCCGACATGCTGCCGACCTACTGGCACAAGCGCGACCTCATGCTCGCGAGCATGGCGGCGCACTTCCCGCCCGGCATCACGTGGACCCGCGCGCAGGGCGGGCTCTTCACCTGGGTGACGTTCCCGCAGCGACTGGACATCGCCGCCTTCCAGCGCGACGTGCTCATCCCCCGCTCGGGGGTCATCGTCGTGCCGGGTGCCCCCTTCTTCGCCGACCACCCGGAGGCACACCACGCCCGGATGAGCTTCTCCGGCATCCCCGACGAGCGCATCGACGCCGGCATCGCGGCGATGGGTGACCTGTTGGCGGAGACCCTCGCGTCCACAGAACGCGCGGCGGTTCAGTCCTCCGACGACCCG
>JBDTDY010000428.1:0-3132 GCA_039922835.1 Ornithinibacter sp. | reverse complement strand
GGCGTCGGTGTGGGCCGGGGGCAGCCAGGTGTGGAAGGGCACCGTCGGTGTCTTCACGGCGAGCCCGAGCAGGATCGCGCCGAGGACCACGACGCCCTGCGTCCCGTGCCCGGCGAAGGGGTCTTGCCGGGCGAGGTCGAGCATGTCGAATGTGTGGGGGTCAGCCGCGACGTAGAGCCCGATGAACCCGACGAGGAGGGCAAGGGAGCCGAGGAAGGTGTAGAGGAAGAAGGTGAGCGCCGACCGGGCTCGGTCGCCGTGCCCCCAGCCCGCGATGATCACGTACATACCGACGATGGAGAGGTCGAAGAAGACGAAGAAGAGGATGAGGTCGGCAGCGGCGAACAGGCCGATGCAGACCGTCTCCAGACCGAGGAAGAGCGCGGCTCTCGACCCCGGGCGGTCAGCGTCTCGCAGCGAGTAGACGGCGCACGCCAGGAACACCACGGCGGTCATGGCCACCAGCGGGAGTGACAGCCCGTCGAGCCCGACGTGGTAGCTGCTGCCGACCCCTGGGATCCACGGCACCTGCTGGTCGAAGGCGAGCGAGCCGTCGGCGGGAGTCTCGTAACGCCACCACAGGGCACCGACGAGCACGACCTCGACGACCGACACCGCGACCCAGGCCCACCGCGCCACGCCGCGGACCCCCGGGAGAAGCAGCAGGGCCGCAGCGAGGAGGGGGAAGAAGATGGCGAGCGAGAGCACGATTCACCTCACGACGACGAGGAGCGCGGTGCCGGTCGCGAGGAGCACGACGGCCTGTATGTAGTACTGATGGAGCTGCCCGGTCTGCGGGCGCCGAGCGAGCGTTCCGGCTTGTCTTACCCTGCGGGCGGCGGCGAGTACCACGCCGTGGACGACGCGGACGTCGAACGCTCCCGAGGCAACAGCCATCGTGACCGCGCCAGTGGCCACCGCATGGACGCCGCGATCGAGGAGCTCGTCGGCCCGCTCCAGGGTTCGCGCAAGTGCGAGCGTCGGTCGAACGACGGCGACGTGCGCGGCGTGCTCGAGACCGAACCACGAGCGCGCCCACCGAGGCTGCGGAAGCGGCCGGAACCAGACCAGGGCGACGACGCAGAGCGACAGCACCGAAGAGGCGACAAGCCCCAGAGTGCCCGGCTGCACCACCGCGGACCCGACGGTTCGGGCCAGCCAGTCCGCGACGGCTGGAATCCCGACAGCGCCCAACCCCGCAGCCCCGATGGCCAGGACGACAACGGATGCCGTGAGTGCAGCGGGGACCGCACCCCGCGGGTCCTCCTCCTCACCCCGGTGGGCTGCCGCCCCGGCCCGCTCCACATCGGTCACCGGCGCCCACAGCACTCGCAGCGCGCCGCCTGCGTAGGCGGCGGAGGCGGCGGCTCCGAGGATCCCCACGGCATACAGGGCTGGTGACTGCTCGAGTGCGGCGGCCAGGACGAGGTCCTTGCTGACCCACAGCGAGAACGGCGGCACCCCCGCCAAGGAGAGCAGGGCGAGGCTTGCTGCCACTCGCACGACGGGCCAGCCGGCCACTGCACCGCGCAGTCCGTCCAGCTGCTTGGTGCCGAGGGCCGACAACCACGCACCGGCCGCCAGGAACAGGGCCGCCTTGGTGACGGCGTGCGCGACAAGGTGCGCGGTGCCGGCGGTGACGGCGCCCAGGCCTCCGGCCATGACGACGTATCCGAGTTGGGCGGAGGTGGAGGCGGCGAGGAGCTGTTTGAGGTCCCGTTGGCCGATGGCGACGACCCCGAGTGCCACGGTGCTCAGGGCTCCCGCCCACGCAGCGGTGGGACCGGCCCACGATGTCGCTTGGAGCAGGGGTGAGAGGCGCAGCAGCAGGTAGCCGCCCATGGCGACCATCGCGGCCGAGTGCAGCAGGGCGCTGACCGGGCTCGGGCCATCCATCGCCCGGGAGAGCCAGAACGCCAGCACCAACTGGGCGGACTTTCCCAGGGCGGCCACGACCACCCCGAGCGCCAGGACGTCACGCCACCGCGGGGAGGCACCCGCGAGCATGTCGAGGTCCAGCCCTGCTCCCCCCGCGAGGGCGGCCGCTGCCGCGACGTACAGGCCGAGGTCTGCAGCGCGGGTAGTGATGAAGGCTGTGAGCCCGGAGGCCACCTTGTGCTCCTCGCGCCAGGTGAACCCGATCAGGGCGTAGGAGGTAGCGCCCATCACCTCCCACGCGAGGAGGAGCGCCGGCATCGTGGTCGCGGTCACCGTGAGCAGCGCGGCAGCCACGAACACGAGCATGAGGCCGTGGAACCGGGCCCGGGACTCGCGCACGTCCGCCGACCCCGCGAGGAGCACCAGGGCCGCGACGACGGCCACCGTCGGGGCGATGACCGCGGCGAGCCCGTCGACACCGAGGCCGAAGTCGGCGCTCGCCATGAACGGCACAGCCACCGTCGGCCGGGTCACCGCGACGACGACTGCGAGCACCGCGGTGATCGTCGCAATACCCACGCCGGTTGCCGGCGCGTAACGGTCCGCGCGCCCGCGGTCACCGAGCAACAGGGTGGCACCCGCGAGCGTGGGCACCACGACGAGGGCCCACAGGCACGCCTGTGCCAAGCCGCCGTTCACCGCTGCACCCGCCGCGTCATCGTGCGAGGTCCGTCGCGGAGTCGGTCATGTCGCTGCCCCGGTGCCGGTGGAGCAGGGTGGCGACCGCGAACCCCGTGGCCATCTCGACGGTCATCGCGGCGAGGACCACGAGGAGCAGCACCTGCCCGGTGGGTTCGGGGGCGAGGAACCACCACATGGCGCCGGCGGCCAGGATCACGGCGTTGATCATGACCTCCAGGCCCATCATCACCATGACGACGACCTGCTGGGAGATCGCACCGTAGAGACCGACGGCGAAAAGGGCCGCGGCCACGAGGAGTACGAGTTGGAGGGTCATCGGCCCACTCCGCCGCGCTGCGGGTCCCGTGGTGGGCGCTGGTCGAGGTCGTCGCCGAACCGGTCGTACCTGGTGCGGTGGGCGGCGAGCACCACGCCACCGACGATCGTCGCCACCATCACGGGGCTGATGACGATCATGACGAGCATCTGCCGACCCATGAGGGCCTGACCGAGGGCTGCGGTGACGTCGGGCACGGGCACACCGCGGCGCACCGGCCAGTCGACGAGCACCGC
>JBDTDY010000427.1:0-5336 GCA_039922835.1 Ornithinibacter sp. | reverse complement strand
CGAGGCGTTGACCGCGGTGTGCCAGCGTTCCAGTGCGTTGGATGCGGCCGGGAAGGGCTCCGACGGTGCAGGCGCCTCCACCGCGGCGGTGCACGTCACCATCGCCCTGTCTGACCTGCAAGCCATGACGGGGTCCGGCGAGGTCATCGGGTCCACCGCGACCGGGACCATCCTGTCCCCGGAGGTGCTGCGCCGGATCAGTTGCGAGGCTGACCTCATCCCCTACGTCCTCGGGACCGCGGGGGAGGACCTGGACCAAGGCATGGTGGTGCGGTTGTTCACCCGCGCCCAACGCCGCCGGCTCTGGCGGCGGGACCGCGGGTGCACCTACCCCGGGTGCACCGCACCCGCAGCGTGGACTCAGGCCCACCATGTGCGGCACTGGGCCGACGGTGGCCCATCAGACCTTCACAACGCCGCGCTGCTCTGCCAACGCCACCACACCCTGGTCCACCAGCGGCGACTCTTCGCGAGCGTGCGGGCCAAGCCAGACGAGCTGGGTCGGTACGTGGTGTGGGACCTGGTCCCCGGCTCCTACGACGAGCACCTCCAAGAGGTGCAAGCGGAGAGATCCGCGAACGACCCACCACCCCTGACCCCGAACCGGCTCACCGAGCTCCTCAAGATCGTGACCGGGAGAATCAGCGACGAGCACCCCGACGACGACGCCGACGCGCTGGAACAGGGCTGGGCGGCATACCAACTCGCAGAACACCACGACACGACTGCTTCCGTCGACGCTGACCTCCACGACCAGATCTGGACCCCGGACCTCATCGACGAGCTGGCCCACGCCAGCTGACGACCGGCGTCAACGCGCTCCATCCTGCGCCGAGAACGATGACCCAGGTGGCTACTTCAGAACAGGGGCCAGCGCTCGATTCGCTGCTCAGGTGGCGGTGAGGGCGTCGCGCATCGGCACGAACTTCGCGGACGACTCCGCGACCTCGGCATCCGGGTCGGAACCGGCGACGATTCCGCACCCGGCGAAGAGGCGGATGCGCGTGGGGTCCACCTCGTCGACGGCCCCGCACCGCAACGCGATTCCCCACTCCCCGTCGCCGGCGGTGTCGATCCACCCGACGGGGCCCGCATACCGCCCGCGGTCCATGTGCTCCAGTTCCGCGATGACGGAGTCCGCGATGGGCTGCGGAGTGCCGCACACCGCTGCTGAGGGGTGCAGCGCCGCAGCGAGGGTGAGCGAGGAGGTGTCGTCGGTCAGGACACCCGCGACATCGGTCGCGAGGTGCATGACGTTGGAGAGGTGCAGCACGAAGGGCACCTCCGGCACGTTCATCGAGGAGCAGTGTGGCGCAAGCGCATCCGCGACCGAGCGCACGGCGTATTCATGCTCCTCGAGGTCCTTGCTCGAGCGAGCGAGTGACGCGGCGAGCGCCAGGTCGTGCTCGTCGTCGCCTGTGCGTCGGATCGTGCCGGCCAGCACCCTGGAGGTGACCAAGCCCTTCTCGCGGCGCACGAGCAGCTCCGGCGTCGCACCGACCAGGCCGTCGACGGCGAAGACCCAGGTGGTCCCGTACTGCTCGGCGAGCCGGTGCAGGAGCCACCGCACATCGAGCGCGGCGTCGGTCGTGACATGGAGGTCGCGCGCGAGCACCACCTTGTCGAGGGCTCCGGCGGTGATCCGCCGCACGGCTTCGGCCACGGTGCCGGCCCAGTCGGCCGGGGTGAGGGCACCATCGGCGAAGGCCACACCCGTGGGTCCCGTTGGCAGCGGTTGCCGCGCCACCCGCGGGATGCCGGGCACGGCCGCCACCGAAGGGCTTCGCTCGACCCCGATCGTGGTCAACCACGCGACGTCACCGCGGCGACCCACGATCACCTCGGGCACGACGAGCGTTGCCCCAGCGGGTGAGTCAGCGGCATATGACACGGACCCGAACGCGACCGGCCCGGTGCCGGGCAGGTCGACCTCGTCGCGCACGACGGCCGAGCGGGTCTGCTCGCTCCACCAGGTCTCCAGGTCGGCGAACCGGTCAGGGCCGGACGTGGTGAAGGATGCCGCACGCCCCCATCCGACGAGGCCCTCCCCGCGGCGCACCCACGAGCAGAGGTCGCGGGTGGCGACGGCGGGCACCAGCGACAGCAGGTCGGCGCCGAGGGACGGGTCCAACGGCACGGTGCGGGCGACGAGGGGGGCTCCCGGCGACGTCGTCGGCCGGTTGCCCGCGGGGAGCGAGGTCATCGAGAAGCAGAATACGGCCCGTGGCGGCTGGGTTCCGCGCCGGTGGGAGGATGTCGCCCATGACTCGCGCCTCCCTCGACAAGGACCCTCGTGACGTCGCCGCGATGTTCGACGACGTCGCGACGAAGTACGACGTGACCAACGACGTGCTCTCCCTCGGCCAGGACCGGATCTGGCGACGCGCTGTCGTCGCCGCGTGCGGGGCCCGCCCCGGCCAGCGGGTCCTGGACATCGCCGCGGGCACCGGCACCAGCAGCGAGCCCTTCGCGGACTCCGGCGTCGACGTGGTGCCCGCGGACTTCTCCCTGGGCATGCTCCGGGTCGGCCACCGGCGCCGCTCCGACCTCGGTTTCACGGCAGCGGACGCGATGCGGCTGCCCTTCGCCGACGACGCGTTCGACGTGGTCACCATGAGCTTCGGGCTGCGCAACGTCGCCGACCCGGACGCGGCGCTGCGTGAGTTCCTGCGGGTGACCCGCCCGGGAGGACGTCTCGTCGTCTGCGAGTTCAGCCAGCCAACGAATGCCGGGTTCCGCTCCGTCTACGGCAACTACCTCATGCGCTCACTCCCGGTCATCGCCCGCAAGGTGAGCTCGAACCCGGAGTCCTACGTCTACCTCGCCGAGTCGATCCAGGCCTGGCCCGACCAGCGCGCGCTGGCGGAACGGGTCGGCGCCGCCGGGTGGGAGACGGTGCAGTGGCGCAACCTCACCGGCGGCATCGTCGCGCTGCACCGTGCGACCAAGCCCGGTGCGCCCGTCGAAGGTTAGGCCCTCCTAAGTGCAGTCGTTCGCGCTGCCCGACCTACACTCCACGGTGATCGTGAAATCATTCACAAGCACTCTCCCAGGCATCACGAGGCACAGATCTTGACCGACACCCAGGACCCCACCGCCGCGACCCGCACCGAGCGCGCTGACGTCGTCGTCGTCGGCGCCGGCCCCGGCGGGAGCGCCACGGCTGCCTACCTCGCGGACCACGGACTCGACGTCGCCCTGCTGGAGAAGTCAGCGTTCCCGCGGGACAAGATCTGCGGCGACGGGTTGACCCCTCGCGCCACCAAGGAGCTCATCTCCCTGGGGGTCGACACCACCGGCTGGCAGCGCACGAAGGGGCTGCGGATCAAGGGCGGCGGTCACACCCTCCAGCTCGACTGGCCGCAGACCGAGACCTTCCCGGACTACGGGCTGGTGCGCACCCGGGCCCAGCTCGACGAGGAGCTCGCTCGGCACGCGGAGCGCAAGGGTGCCCTGCTCCAGGAGCGCACCAGCGTCACCGGCCCGCTGCGTGACTCCTCCGGTCGGGTCACCGGGGTCAGCGCGAAGCGCCTCGACGAGCGAGGCCGCCCGACCGGTGAGGTGGTCGACTACCGCGCGCCGGTCGTCATCGCCTCTGACGGCGTCTCCTCGCGGCTCGCCACTGCCGTGGGCCGGCAGAAGCGTGAGGACCGTGTCATGGCGGTCGCGGTGCGCGCCTACTACACGACACCCCGGCGCGACGACTACCTCGAGAGCCACCTCGAGCTGTGGACCCGCGACGACAACGGCAACCGCATCCTGATGCCGGGTTACGGCTGGATCTTCCCGCTCGAGGACGGGCGCACCAACGTCGGCCTCGGCACCCTCGACACGACCTCCGCCTTCCAGAAGACCGACTTCAAGGACGTCATGCGCCGCTGGGTGCAGGACATCGATGCGGACTGGCACTTCGAGCACGACGCCTCGGCGGGCCCGATCCGCGGCGCGGCCCTCCCGATGGGCTTCAACCGGCAACCGCTGTATGCCGACGGCATGCTCCTCGTCGGTGATTCCGGCGGGATGGTCAACCCGTTCAACGGCGAGGGTATCGACTACGCCCTCGAGGCAGCGCGTGTCGGGGCCGAGCTGGTCGCCCAGGCCCTCTCCCGTGGCGGCGATGCCCAGCGCGAACGGGTGCTCTCGGCATACCCGTCGGTGATGAAGGACGAGCTGGGTGGCTACTTCACCCTCGGCCGGTGGTTCGCGCACGCGATCGGAAACCCCGAGGTGATGCGCCTCGCGACGAAGTACGGACTGCCCCGCACCACCTTGATGCGCTTCCTGCTCAAGCTCATGGCCAACCTCCCGGACAAGGGCGGGCGGGCGCCCGGCGACCGGATCATCAACGCGATGACGAAGGTGGCCCCCAACGCATGACCCGCCCAGCGAACACCCCGAGTGCGATGCACGTCACTCCCCCTAGGATGTCCGGGAAGCCGCCCATGGTCGGGGCGGCACGTGTCCTCCCGACGCACCCGAGCACCGAAAGGGGAGTTGTCCTGCGATGAGCAACCCCTACGTCCCGCTTCTCATCCTGTTGGCCCTCGGTTTCGGGTTCGCCGTGCTGTCGGTGGGCACCAGCCTCGTGGTCGGGCCCAAGCGCTACAACCGCGCCAAGATGGAGGCCTACGAGTGCGGCATCCAGCCGACGCCGCGTGCGCAGGGTGGCGGTCGGGTGCCCATCAAGTACTTCCTCACGGCCATGCTCTTCATCATCTTCGACATCGAGTCGGTGTTCCTCTACCCGTTCGCCGTCGCCTTCGACTCCCTCGGCCTGTTCGCCCTCGTCGAGATGGTCCTGTTCATCCTCACCGTCTTCGTCGCCTACGCCTACGTCTGGAAGCGTGGGGGGCTGGAATGGGACTGATGCAGGGAACGACACCGTTGACCGCCGTCCGTATGCCGTGCCACGCCACCGTGGCCACCGCACCCACCGCTGCACCCGAGGAGGGCTGATGGGACTCGAGGAGAAGCTGCCCGCAGGTTTTGCGCTGATGACGTTGGAGAACGTCGTCGGCTACATGCGCAAGGCGTCCATCTGGCCGGCCACCTTCGGTCTGGCCTGTTGCGCCATCGAGATGATGGCGGTCGGCACGCCCGACTACGACATCGCCCGTTTCGGGATGGAGCGCTTCTCGGCGACCCCGCGACGGGCCGACCTGATGATCGTCGCGGGGCGCGTCTCGCAGAAGATGGCTCCCGTCGTGCGTCAGGTCTACGACCAGATGCCCAACCCCAAGTGGGTCATCGCCATGGGGGTGTGTGCGAGCTCCGGTGGGATGTTCAACAACTACGCCATCGTGCAGGGGGTCGACCACATCATCCCGGTCGACATC
>JBDTDY010000426.1:0-6382 GCA_039922835.1 Ornithinibacter sp. | reverse complement strand
CACCTGCGCCCCGGGGACGGGTCGTGGACCCAGAACGGCGACCCGGCATACCTGAAGAAGGCAGCGAAGGCCTCCGCCCAGCGCCTCGGCGTCGACGTGATCGGGCTCTACCAGTTCCACCGCCCAGACCCGAAGGTGCCCTACGCGGAGTCTGTGGGCGCGCTCGCGGAGCTGCTCGACGAGGGTGTCATCGCGCGCGCCGGCGTCTCCAACGCCACCGTCGCCCAGATCGACGAGGCCAACGAGGTGCTGGGCGGTCGCCTCGCATCGGTGCAGAACCAGTTCTCGCCGAAGTTCCGCTCCAGCCGCGAGGAGCTGGAGCACTGCGCCGCGCTCGGTGTCGCGTTCCTTCCCTGGAGCCCCCTCGGTGGCATCTCGAAGGCGAGCGAGCTGGGCTCGAACCACTCCGCGTTCGAAGGCGTGGCCAAGGCGCACGGGGTGAGCCCCCAGCAGGTGGCGCTCGCCTGGCAGCTCGCGCTGGCCGACGTCGTCATCCCGATCCCGGGCTCCTCTCGGCCCGCCTCGATCCAGGACTCCGTGCTGGCGGCCGACCTCGTGCTCACCTCCGACGAGATGGTGCTCCTGGAGAACGACGGCTGACCTGCACGACGGCCTCCGCGGATCAGGCCAGAAGGGTGTGGTGCCAGGTGTCGGCGAGCCACCGTTCGTAGGCGCCCGGGCTCCAGCCTCGCTGGTTCACGAGGAGGAGGTACAGCTCGGTCGACGCCGTAGCCCAGATGATGTCGGCCGCCTGCTCCACCGGCATCCGGAGAGGACGCACGGCGACCACGTCCTCTGCGAGACGGCGCATGTTGATGGCGCGCCGCTCCCCGATCTCGCGCCACAGGCGAGCGAGTTCCTCATCGGCGCCGGCGGCCTGCTGGAGCACGGCCAGCAGGGGAGCCAGTCGCGCCTGGATGCGTCGGACCGCCTGCGCGTAGATCGCCAGCTTGCCCTCCGCCGTGCCCTCCTCCAGCAGGGCCTGAACATAGGCGCGCTGGTCGGCGACGACGGCCTCGTCCTCCCCCGAGATCGCCGTCTCGACCAGCAGCCTGAAGAGTTCTGGCTTGCGCCCGACCAACGTGTACACGGTGTCGAGGGAGACCTCCGCCCGCTCGGCGATCCCCGACATGGTCGTTCCCAGGTACCCCCGTTCGACGAACTCCGTGCCTGCCGCCTGCAGGATCCGGTGGCGCCGCGCACGCGACGAGCCTGCCCTGCTGCTCGAGTCGTAGGTCTTCCTCTTGACGGTCTCAGTCATGACGCCTAGTCTCAATTCATCCGAAGTGACTTCGGACCAAAACTAGCATCAGGGAGTCACCATGTACACATGGGTTCAGGACGTGCCGATAGACCGCACGAGCTACGGCACGATCATCGAGGCCCTCGGTGAGGAGACTCCCCCCGGGCTGCAACTGCACGTCGCGCTGGAGCAGGAAGACGGGACGCTGCGCTACGTCGACATCTGGGACGACGAGGAGTCCTGCGAGCGCTTCACCCGCGAGCGACTGCACCCCGCCGTCGGCGCCGCGCTGCGGGCGGCCCAGATCCACGTCGAGGTCGAGCCCCCTCGGGTGGAGACCGGTTTCGTGCACATGTGGGGCGCCGCCCTGAAGGATTCGGTCAGCGCCTGACGACCTCGTCGAGGGGTGACGGCGCGGCAACGGTGGCGCAGTGCGCGAGGATGGGTCGCGATGACCCTCACCGAGCGCCTCTCCGCCGCCTCCGCGACCGGCGCGGACGCGGCATTCGACGTCTTCCTCGATTGGGCCGGCGATCAGGGTTTCGCCCTGTATCCGGCGCAGGAGGAGGCGGTGCTCGCCCTCGCCGGCGGTGCGCACGTCGTGCTCGCCACCCCCACCGGGTCGGGGAAGTCGCTCGTGGCCGTCGCGGCGCACGCCCAGGCCCTGGCCGAGGGGCGCCCCACTTGGTACACCGCGCCGATCAAGGCGCTGGTCAGCGAGAAGTTCTTCGCCCTCGTCGAGATCTTCGGCGCCGAGAAGGTGGGCATGCTCACCGGCGACGCTGCCGTCAACGCCGACGCCCCGATCATCTGTGCCACCGCCGAGGTGCTCGCCAACCACGCCCTGCGAGAGCGGGATGCCGCTGACATCGGTCTGGTCGTGATGGACGAGTTCCACTACTACGCAGAGCCGGACCGCGGTTGGGCGTGGCAGGTGCCCCTGCTCCTGCTGCCCGACACCCAGTTCCTGCTCATGTCGGCCACGCTCGGTGACACCACGGCATTCGAGAAGGACCTCGCGGGACGGACCGGGCGCGAGACCGTCGCCGTCACGGGGGTGGAGCGTCCGGTGCCGCTGGAGTTCGAGTGGGTGCTCCTGCCGGTGCACGACACGCTCGAGTTGTTGCTGCGCGAGGACCGCGCGCCCGTCTACGTCGTGTCGTTCACCCAGGCGGCCGCGGTGGAGCAGGCGCAGGCGCTGATGTCGGTCGACGTCATCTCCTCCGAGCGCAAGAAGGCGATCAAGGAGGCCGTCGGGGGGTTCCGCTTCAGCCCGGGCTTCGGCGTGGCATTGCGACGCCTGGTGCTGCACGGCATCGGGGTGCACCACGCGGGGATGTTGCCGAAGTATCGGCGGCTCGTGGAGACCCTCGCCCAGCGCGGCCTGCTCGCGGTCATCTGCGGCACCGACACCCTCGGCGTGGGCATCAACGTGCCGATCCGCACGGTGCTGCTGACCTCGCTGACCAAATACGACGGGCGCCGCGAGCGGATCCTGCGGGAGCGGGAGTTCCACCAGATCTCGGGTCGGGCGGGGCGTGCCGGCTTCGACACGATGGGTTACGTCGTCGTGCAGGCTCCCGAGCACGTCATCGAGAACGCCAAGGCCATGGCGCGAGCCGGCGGGGACCCCAAGAAGGAGCGGCGGATCAGCCGCAAGCGCCCGCCCGACGGGGTGCTGACCTACGCCCAGTCGACCTACGACAAGCTCGTGTCCGCGAGCCCCGAGCCGCTGGTGTCGAAGATGAAGGTCGACCACGCGATGGTGCTCAACGTGCTCGACCAGTGGGAGGGGCAGCAGGCCGCGCTGCGCACCCTGCTGCTGGACAACCACGAGGAGCCGGCACGCCGCGAGGCGCTCGTCGAGCGGGCCGTGCAGGTGATGGGGTCACTCCTGCGCGCCGGCGTCATCGAGCCCGACGACGGATCGAGCGTCGAGGACTGGGTGCCACCCGAGGCCCAGGCCGACCCCGCCCCTCCCCCACCTCCCCCACTTCGTCTGCCAGGAAGTGGCGACACGCCGACGGAACCCACCGAAACCGGCATCCTGACAGACGAAGTCGGGGATGCCGGCGGCAGCGAGGGGCCGGCCGGCGGGCTCGGTGCGCTCGGCGGGGCCAGCGGGCTGGGTGCGCTCGGCGGGGCCAGCGGGCTGGGTGCTCTCGGCGAGGCCCTCGCCGCCGCCGGCCTCACCCCCACCGCTCCCCGACTTCGTCTGTCAGAAAGCGGCGACACGCCATCGGACGTCGGCCGAACCGACACTCTGACAGACGAAGTCGGGGAGAACGGCGAGATCGGGGAGGTGCCGGATGCCGTGGAGCCGGGCCCGCTCGAACGTTTCGTCCGCGGCGAGGGCCGCAGCTACCCCGAGGGCCCCTTCCAGGTGGCGCTCGACCTCCACGACGGTTTTGCCCTCAACCAGCCGCTGTCGGCCTTCGCCCTCGCCGCCCTCGACCTCTTCGCCCCGGAGAACCCCGGCTACGCGCTCGACGTCGTCAGCCTCATCGAGGCCACCCTCGACGACCCACGGCCCGTCCTGATGGCGCAGCGCTTCGAGGCCCGCGGTGAAGCCGTCGGCGCGATGAAGGCAGAGGGCATGGACTACGAGGACCGGATGGAGGCCCTCGACGACGTCACCTGGCCGATGCCCCTCGCCGAGGAGCTCGAGGGAGCGCTGCGCGTCTACCGCCAACGCCACCCCTGGGTCGACCCACGCGGCCTGTCACCGAAGTCGGTGGTGCGCGAGCTCTACGAGCGGGCGATGACCTTCGGTGAGTTCGTCGCCCACCACAAGCTCGCCCGGGCCGAGGGCGTGTTCCTGCGCTATCTCACCGACGCCTACCGCGCGCTGCGCTCGACCGTCCCGATGTCCGCCCGCACCGAAGAGCTCGACGACATCGTGGAGTGGCTCGGCGAGCTCGTGCGGCACACCGACTCCAGCCTCCTCGACGAGTGGGAGTCCCTGACCAACCCGACCGCCGAGGGGATGAGCGAGGTGCGCGTCCCCACTGAGAACCGGGCGCTCAGCGCCAACCCTCGCGCCCTCCGGGTCATGCTGCGCCAGAGCATGTTCCGTCGCGCAGAGCTGCTCTCCTTGGGCCGGTATGCCGCCCTGGCCACCCTCGACGACGGCCTCACCTCGCAGGAGTGGGCCGATGCAGCAGAGCGCTACTTCACCGAGTACGACGCGATCGGGACGGGGCCGGAGGCTCGTGGACCGGCATTCTTCTCCGTCTCGGACGAGGGCGACGGGGTGTGGGTCGCAACGCAGATCCTGGAGGACCCCGACGGCGACCGGGACTGGCGGATCACGGCAGAGCTCGACATCGCCGCCACCGACGAGGCCGGCGAGCTCGTCCTCGTGACAACGGGGTTGGGCCCCACCTGAGCCCCCGCGGCACCCGGGTCGAGGTGCCGCCACACGGACCGACTGCGAGCCCAGCCGCGGCGATCAGAGCTCCGCCGGCCGCCACCCGGCATCCCGGGCCTGTGACTCGCTGCAGAACCACCGCTCACCCTTGGACTCGCTGATCTTCGTCACCTCGTAGTAGCGCTGGCCGGGCAGGTGGTAGATCTTCTCGCCGTCGTTGGCGATGTTGCCCTTGATGAGGCAGTCCTTCGGGGTGGTGGGTGGAGCCACGACGGGGCGCGGAGCACGGCACCCGCTGCTCCACATGCCCTTCCGGGCCGCTCGCGCTGACGCCTCGGCAGCCTTGTAGGCGGCCTGACCGGCATAGGGCGCTGCGTAGGTGAACTCCTCGCCGAAGCCACCTGCGATGAGGACCTGCGCGACCTGCCGACCGTCGGCGAGTGCCACGTGGCGCAGCAGCCGGTCGTACCTGTCGCGGTCGGCCTGGCTCGGGTCGCGCACCAGGCGCACGCTCCTGCTCTGCACCAGGCTCTGCATCGCGCTCGCTGCCTGCTGGGCGCAGCACTCACCGCCCTTGAGCTCGGGGGTGTCGATGCCGATGATGCGCACCCGCTCCGTCATGCCGCCGACCCGCACCTTGATGGTGTCTCCGTCGACGACGGCCGTCACCGCCACGAGGCCCGCTGTGGCGGGCTTCTTCGTCGGGGTGGGCAGCGGTGGCGTGCTGGGCTCCGGCGAGGCGTTGGCCGTCGCTGCCGGAGCGGGTCGCGCGCTGCTCGCCGGTGTCGCCGTCGCAGAGGCTGTCGAGCTGCTGGACGGTGCGAGGGTGGGCTGCGCTGCCTCAGTCGATGCGACGCCCGAGGTCGCGGCCACCGGAACCGCGAGGCTCGCCAGCCCCATCGAGGCTGCCACCCCGGCGCCCAGGAGCACCACGATCGCCGCAGCCACGGTCATCCAGATGGCTCGAACCGACATCAGATCCCCTTCACTCGCCGGTCGCCGACCGTATCCGTCCGCCACGCGCGATGCCACTGAATCCAGACATCGCACCCGAACGGCCGAGTCGTGGTGCGGGCGCGAGGATTCACGGGCGAGATCACCTGACCCCACCACGCCGCATGGCCGTGCCCGTTAGCGTGGGCGACATGACCGCACCCGTGAGGATGCGACCTGCCACGGTGCACGACCTCCCCGGGGTCTACCGGGTGTGCCTGCAGACCGGCCTGTCCGGCGGCGACGCCAGCGACGCCCATGCGGACCCGGACCTCCTCGGTCAGGTGTATGCCGGCCCGTACGTCCTCTTCCCGGATGCCGTGGCACTGGTCCTCGTCGATGTGCACGGGGTCTGCGGCTACTGCGTGGGAGTGCCCGACACCCTCGCCTTCGAGCAGTGGTGCGAGCACGAGTGGTGGCCCCCGCTGCGCGCGCAACACCCGCTCGATGCCCGGTCCGTCGGAGCCACCCCCTCGGATTCAGATGAAGGGCTCATCCGCCGGTTCCACGACCCGGTGCGGACCGACGCGGCCCTTGCTGCTGCCTACCCGGCTCACTTGCACATCGACCTTCTGCCCCGGCTGCAGGGCCTGGGCTGGGGTCGCGCGCTGATGCGCCGGATGCTGGAGCGCCTTGCACTGGCCGGCGCGGGAGGGGTGCACCTCGCAGTGGCCGAGGCGAACACTGGCGCCCACGTCTTCTACGAGCGGATCGGCTTCGTCGAGATAGAGCGCGACGGCCTGTCGCGCACCTACGCCCGTCCGCTGACGACCTGA
>JBDTDY010000425.1:0-2960 GCA_039922835.1 Ornithinibacter sp. | reverse complement strand
CTGTTCCGCCGTCGGGCCCCGCGCCAGGACGTCGCCTTCGGGGTGGCGTCGGTGCTCGTCCTGGTCACCGCATTCGCTATCTGGACGACGGGCAAGAACGGCCACCCGTGGTGCGACCCGACCTCGCTGCTGCAGGCCCACGGCATCTGGCACGTGCTCTGCGCGGTGTCGGCCTACCTGCTCTTCCGCCACTACGCCGCCGAACGTAAGACATAGACACTGCCTATAAACGACCGATATCATCGCTTTAATGAAAACTAGGGCTCCAGCGCTTCTTCCGGTTCTCCGCTCTGACGCGGTCGGAGAGTTGCTCGCGCGCCTCTATCTGGTCCCAGACACAGCGTGGACCGTGACGACGCTGGCCACTGCCACCGGGCTCTCCCTGTCGACGACCACCCGCGAGATCACTCGGCTCGTGGAGGCGGGGCTCTTGACGGAGGAGAGAATCGGGCGCACCCGTCAGGTCAGGGCCAACTCGGCCTCGCGACTGGACTCCGTGCTCCGCGACCTGATCACCCTGACCTATGGACCGGTTCCCGTGCTCGAGGCAGAGCTCGCCGAGGTCGGTGGGGTGCGCAAGGCCTACGTGTATGGGTCCTGGGCGGCCCGCCACGAGGGGGTTCGTGGCGCCGAGCCGAAC
Source organism: Ornithinibacter sp. (assembly GCA_039922835.1). Classification (GTDB taxonomy): domain Bacteria; phylum Actinomycetota; class Actinomycetes; order Actinomycetales; family Dermatophilaceae; genus Fodinibacter. The sequence continues at coordinate 2,320 of JBDTDY010000425.1, read as the reverse complement.
GATGTCGACGTGCTCGTCATCGGAGATGCGGATCCCGATGTGCTCTTCGACGCAGCTGACGCGGCGCGTCGGAGACTGGGCCTTCCCGTCGACATCCGCCGCCTCAGCCCGCACGCCTGGGCGGACCCGGCATCCTCGGATCCGTTTCTCTCCCACGTCCGCTCTGGGCCGATGGTCGAGCTCGACGTCAAGGCTCGCGCATGACCTGGACCAACGGCACCGAACGATAAGGCGCCGCCCACCGGGGGTGAGCGGCGCCGTCAGGTGTCTGAGTGGGTCAGCGAGGGGCGTTGGGGTCGACGCCGTCGGCCACCGTGACGTCCTCGAGCTCGATCTCACCGGAGATGTCGCGGTCACGGCGGTCCACCCCGGTGATGAGGTGGAACGTGGCGCCGGCGATGCAGGCGCCGATGATGGGTGCCAGCCAGAACACCCAGAGCTGGCCCGGGGCGCCGGCGCCGTTGAAGAACGCCACGCCGGTGGAGCGGGCCGGGTTGACCGAGGTGTTGGAGATCGGGATTGCGATGAGGTGGATGATGGTCAGGGTCAGGCCGATCGCCAGCGGCGCGAAGCCTTCGGGGGCGCGCGAGTCGGTGACGCCGAGGATCACGTAGACGAAGATCGCGGTGAGCAGCACCTCGGCGACGAGCACGGCGGTGAGCGAGTAGCCGCCGGGGGAGTGCGTGCCGTAGCCGTTGGCCGCCATGTGCCCGGTCGCGTCGAAGCCGGCCTTGCCGTTCGCGATGCCGTAGAGGGCCGTGCCGGCGAGCAGGCCGGCAACGACCTGGGTGATGACGTATGCCGGGACGTCCTTCCACTCGAACCGCTTGGCCACGGCGACGCCGATGGTCACGGCCGGGTTGAAGTGGGCTCCGGAGATGTGTCCGACGGCGTAGGCCATCGTCACGACGGTGAGGCCGAAGGCGAGGGCGACGCCGAGGAAGCCGATGCCGATCTGCACCGCGCCGCCGGAAACGGGGGAGATGAAGGTGGCTGAGAAGATCGCCGCGCCGCAGCCGCCGAAGACGAGCCAGAACGTGCCGAGGAACTCTGCGCCGAGGCGCTGGGCCATCGTGGGTGTGGTCATGGGGGCAAGTCTGCATGGGGCGGGCCGATCTCGCGAGAAACACACCGACGCCCCGCGGCTGCGCGTGCGGAGCAGCGGCGGCGACGTGAGCACAGTCGTCACTTCGCTGGGTCGATCGGTGCCCTACCGACGCACAAACGTCTACATTTCGTCTACACTTGGGTATGGCCTCCGTAGACACCACCACCGTTCGTGTTCGCCGCCCAGACTCCGAGCGTCTGCAGGCCCTCGCCAAGGACCGACAGACCTCGGTCATCAATGTGCTGCACGCGGCCATCGACGCCCTTGAGCGCCAAGAGTTCCTTCGCGGGCTGGGCCAGGACTACCAGCGGTTGCGCGATGACCCCGAGCGCTGGGAGCAGTATCTGGCCGAGCGTCAGGAGTGGGACGCGCTCGCGTGATCTGGCGTGGGGAGGTCTATGACGTAGACCTGGGCCAGCCGGTCGGCCACGAGCCGGCCTTCCGGCGGCCCGCCGTGGTGGTTTCCGTCGACATCGTGAACAACAGCCCCGGCCAGCTGGTCATGGTCGTGCCGATCACGTCGGCGGCCCACGGGCTGCGCAGCCACGTCGAGGTCGAGCAGGGGAGCAGCGGGCTCGGCCACACCTCTTACGCGCACTGCGACCAGTTGCGTGTTGTCTCGACCGCGCGATTGTCGACCCGTCGAGGAACGATCACCCTCGATCAGATGAGTGCCATCGACCAGGCGCTCCGGTTCGTCCTCGACCTGTGACCAGAGGGCTGACCCGGGTGGCGATCGGCACGTGGAGCGTGCGGTCGTGGTCGCCCGGTCAGCCCTGATCGAGCAGCGACGTCGTTGAGCCGCGCGACGACCTCAGGGGACCAGAGGTCGTTGACGTGTCCGAGCCGCTCCGAGAGGTCGACCGGTCCATGGCTCACCCCGTCTCGCTCGTCAGGACAGGGTCGCGAGGATCTCGTTGAACGTGCTCGAGGGGCGCATCACCGCGGCGGCCTTCTCGCCGTCGGGGTGGTAGTAGCCGCCGATGTCGGCCGGTTTTCCCTGCACGGCGAGGAGCTCGGCCTCGATGGTGTCGGAGGCCTCGGCCAGCGCCGTGGCGATGGGGCCGAATGCCGTGGCGAGCTCGGTGTCGTCGGTCTGTGTCGCGAGCTCGTGCGCCCAGAAGCGGGCGAGCCAGAAGTGGCTGCCGCGGTTGTCGATCTGGCCGACGCGGCGGGCGGGGGACTTGTTCTCCTCGAGTAGCGACTCGGTGG
>JBDTDY010000424.1:0-2905 GCA_039922835.1 Ornithinibacter sp. | reverse complement strand
ATGACGAACGCCCACTTGGCAGCCGGAGTCGCTGCAGTAGCGATCTTGCTGACCGGATGTACCTCACAGCCATCGACGCCTGTCACGTCCAGCAGTGTGCCGTCCGCCACTAGCGCGAGCATCTCGTCGCCGACAACGTCAGGATCAGCCACGGCGTCCCGTTCTACGATGACTCCCGCAGATGCGGCTACCGCGAAGGCAGAGATTGTCCTTCGCGACTACTACCGTGCCCAGACCACGTGCCTTGCGCATCCGTCCGCACCCGAGCTGACTTGTTTCGACCAGGTGGCCATTTCGACGGCCCTGAACGACTTGCGCAACACGCTGGTCTCGGCCAAGACGATGCAGACGCGCGTCAACGGTGCGATCACGGTTGTCTGGGCGCACAGGACCAAGGTGAGTCTTGCCAACGAACCCAAGAAGACGCCCCCTACTGACGTTCCGCACTTCTCGTTGAGCATTTGGCCCCCCACTTGGGAGGGGTCAGCTGCGGCCTGTTTTGGGGTTCTGGGCAAGGAGTAGGTCTCGGACCTGTTGGGAGAGCTGGTCCATCTCGGCGATGACCTGGTCGAGTTTGCGGCGGTTGTCGATCCACTCGCGGTAGCGCTCGGCTTGCCCGCTGGTGAGCCTGGTGGTGACGGTCTTCCCGTTGATCTTGCGGGTGTACTGCCAGTAGGGGCCGTGCCGCTGTGGCGGGTCGTGGTGGCAGCGGCAGCCGGTGTTCGCGCAGGCGGTGTAGCGCTGGAGCAGGCTGCCCGAGGCGATGAGGCCGATCCCGAGCAGTTGCTTGCGGCTCGCCTGGTAGCGGCGTTGCAGCGCCGCGAGGTCGGTCGTCGCCATGCGCTCGTGCTCCTTGCCGGCTTGCTGTTCGCCGTCGGTGGCGGCGTGTCGTGTCCATGACAGTAGCAGACAGTCGGCATACTGTCTGCTACGGATGATGGTGTCAACGGAGGCCGAGATGGACACGTCAGAGCTGGGCTCGCAGGAACCGTTCGCGTTGTCCAGCCAGCGGCTGGGTGCCTTGCCGATCGTGAACCACTTCCTGGACCGGATGGGCCTACCCGCTCTGCTGGAGCGCTACTTGCCCAGCGATGATCCGCGGCTACTGCTGGCCCCAGCCAGCGCGGTGCGCCTGGTCGTCGCGAACCTGCTGCTGGGCCGCAGCCCTCTCTACGCCCTGGGTGAGTGGGCCCTGCCGTTCGACCCGGCGCTGCTGGCCATGAGGACCGAAGACGTCGCGGCCCTCAACGACGATCGGGTCGGGCGGGCGTTGGAACGGCTCTTCGACACCGACCGCACGAGCCTGCTGACCGAGCTGATGCTGGCCGTGATCAGCGAGTTCGCCGTGGACACCCGCGAGCTGCACAACGACTCCACCTCGATCAGCGTCCACGGCGTCTACCCGAACGCTGACGGAGCGCCGCGGGGTGGGAAGGACACGCCCGTCATCACTTGGGGTCACAGCAAGGACCACCGACCGGACCTGAAGCAACTCGTCTGGATCCTCACGGTCGCCGCTGACGGATCGGTTCCGATCGCCTACCGTCTCACCGACGGCAACACCAACGACGACCCCACCCACGTCCCGACCTGGGACGGCCTCGTGACGCTGCTGGGCCGCACCGATTTCCTCTACGTCGCGGACAGCAAACTGTGCACCCGCGACGCGATGAGCCACATCCACGCTCGCGGCGGACGGTTCGTGACCGTGCTGCCCCGCACCCGCAGTGAGGACGGCTGGTTCCGGACGTGGGCCCAGACCTACACCCCGACCTGGACCGAGGCCTCCCGAGCGCCCGGCAAGCGCCTGGGCGACCCGGACCGGGTCTACTCCACGTTCACCTCCCCGCTGCCCTCCAGCGAAGGGCACCGCATCATCTGGGTGCTGTCGTCGGCCAAGACCGCGATCGACGCTGCAGCCCGGCAGGGACGCATCGAAGCCGGCGCCGCAGCACTCGAGGCCCTCGCAATCCGTCTGGCTGGACCCAAGACCCGCCTGAAGACCCGCGTCGCCGTCGAGGAGGCCGCCACTGACACGCTGAAGGCCGCCGGTGCGAGCCGATGGATCAACGTCACCGTCACCGAGACCCTCGAAGAGGACTTCCGCCAAGAACGCCGCGGCCGGCCCGGAGCCGACACCCGCTACCGCAAGACGACCCGCACCCGGCACCACATCAGCTGGGAGGTGAACGACCAGATCCTCGCCTACGACGCCGTCACCGACGGGATGTTCCCGATCATCAGTAACGACCGTGTGCTCGACGACGCCGGCGTCCTGACGGCCTACCGCTACCAGCCGAACCTGGAACGCCGCCACCACCTGCTCAAGAGCACCCAGCAGGCCGACCCGCTGCTGCTGCACAACCCGGCACGCATCGAGGCCCTGTTCTGCTGCCACTACCTCGCGCTGCTCACCGGGGCGCTCATCGAACGCGAGATCCGCGCTGCCATGGCCAACGCCGGGACCAGCCACATCCCGCTCTACCCCGAGCTCCGCGCCTGCACCGCGCCGTCCGCGGCCCGGATCCTGGAACTGTTCAGCGACCTCACCCGCCACGAACTTCGTCACGACGGCCAGCTCGTGCAGACGTTCCATCCAGAACTGAGCCCGCTACAAGATCAAGTCCTCGAACTCCTGCAGATCCCCGCCACCAGCTACACCCCGCGGGCGCCGAGGTCCTGACCTCCACAAGTGGGGGGCCAAACGCTCAGCGAGAAGTGCGGAACGTCAGATCCATGGTGCCTCTCATCGGCTTCCACCAGCGGCAGTCCCGCCAAGATCAACGGGAAGACCGTCACCACCAGGCTCACCAGCGGGCAAGCCGAGCGCTACCGCGAGTGGATCAACAACCGCCGCAAACTCGACCAGATCATCGCCGAGATGGACCAGCTCTCCCAACAGGTC
>JBDTDY010000423.1:0-12814 GCA_039922835.1 Ornithinibacter sp. | reverse complement strand
GCATCGCCGGTGGCCTGGGCGATCGGGGCCTGGCCGAGGACGAGTGCCACATAGGTCTCACGGCGTCTGGCCACCTGGTCGAGGAACCTCTCGACCACCTGGCGCACCGCCACCTCACCGACCGCGCCGGGCTCGGGGGAGACGGTGCGCCCGACCCGGCGTCGCGCGGCCTCGACGACGGCGCGGTGGTAGTCGGTCTTGGTGGGAAAGTAGTGGAAGAGCAGCCCGCGCGACACCCCGGCCTCGATCGCGACCTCGTCGAGGGAGAGCTCCTGAACCGGTCGCTCGACGAACTTGCGCAGCCCGATCCCGACGAGCTGGCGACGCCTCTGCTCGGGAGTCATCCGCACCCTCGGCACCGCACGCATGCTATTGAGCATTGCTCAACAACCGTCTAGGGTCAAGGGCATGGACTTCGCCCCCTCGCCTCGTGCCGCAGACCTCGCCGAGCGCGTGCGCGCGTTCATCGACGCCGAGGTGGAGCCGGTCGAGCCCGGCATCCTCGCCGACATCGCCGCTCGTCGCGCCGGGGGCGAGGATGCGTGGCCTCCGGCAGCCGTCGTCGAGGACCTGAAGTCCAAGGCGCGCAGCGAAGGCCTGTGGAACCTGTTCCTCCCTGCGGGTCACGGCGACGCGTATGCCGCTCGCTTCGGCACCGACGGCGGCGCGGGCCTGAGCAACACCGACTACGCCACCGTGGCCGAGCAGATGGGCCGCTCGCCGCTCGCACCGCTGCTCTTCAACAGCAACGCCCCCGACACCGGCAACATGGAGGTGCTGCTGAAGTACGGCACGCCCGAGCAGCAGGAGCAGTGGCTCGAGCCGCTGCTCGACGGTCGGCTACGCAGCGCGTTCCTGATGACCGAGCCCGACGTGGCCAGCAGCGACGCGACGAACATGGAGGCCACCGCAACCATCGACGGCGACGAGGTCATCGTCGACGGGCGCAAGTGGTGGTCCACCGGCGCGGGTCACCCGGACTGCAGGCTCGGCATCTTCATGGGCCTGACCGACGGCAGCGCCCACCGGCACCGCCAGCACTCGATGGTGCTCGTCCCGCTCGACGCGCCCGGTGTGACGGTCGAGCGGATGCTGACCGCCCTGGGTCAGTACGACGAGCCACTGGGCCACGGTCAGGTGATGCTGGATGCCGTGCACCTCCCTGCGTCGAGCGTGCTGCTCGGCCCCGGTCGGGCGTTCGAGATCGCCCAGGGACGCCTCGGCCCCGGTCGGGTGCACCACTGCATGAGGCTCATCGGCCTCGCCGAGAAGGTGCTCGAGCTCGCGTGCGAACGCTCCACCCGCAGAGTCGCGTTCGGCAAGCCGATCGCCAACCTCGGCGGCAACCGGGAGCGGCTCGCGAAGGCGCGCATCGCGATCAACCAGTCACGGTTGCACGTGCTGCACGCCGCGTGGAAGCTCGACACGGTGGGCATCGAGGGCGCCCAGTCCGAGGTCTCCGAGATCAAGGCCGCAGTGCCCCAGATGGCCTGCGACGTCATCGACCTCGCGATCCAGCTGCACGGCGGGGGTGGGATGAGCGAGGACTTCCCGCTGGCTGCGGCCTATGCCGGTGCGCGGAGCCTGCGGCTGGCCGACGGACCGGACGAGGTGCACCTCGGCGTGGTCGCGAGACACCTGCTCCGGCCCTACACCGATCGCTCCAGGGCGTCATCGGCGTCCTTGGCGACGATGGAGGATGCCCGATGAGCCGTGCCCTGGTCACAGGAGGCGCCTCTGGGCTGGGCCTCGCCCTGACCCGGCTGCTCCTGGCTCGCGGGGACGACGTGCTCGTCGGCGACCTCGCTGACGACCGGCCCGACAGCGTGCCCGACGGTGCGGCATACCGCCGGCTCGACGTGCGCTCGCAACAGGACTGGGACGGGGCCCTCGCCTGGGTGCGCGAGGAGTGGGGTTCCCTCGACCTGCTGGTCAACAACGCGGGTATCGCCACCGGCGGGCGCATCGACGTGGAGTCGATCGCCGACTGGGAGCGGGTGCTCGACATCAACCTCCTCGGCGTGGCCCGAGGCTGTCACACGATGACCCCGCTGCTGAAGGAGCAACGCAGCGGTCACATCGTCAACGTCGCCTCGCTCGCGGGGCTGGTCCACGGCCCCGGCATGTCGAGCTACAACGCTGCGAAGGCGGGTGTGGTGGCCCTGAGCGAGACGATCGGGTTCGAGCTCTCGCCATGGAACATCCACGTCTCCGTCGTCTGCCCGGCCTTCTTCCGCACCAACTTGCACGAGTCCTTTGCCGGCAAGGACACCGCCATGCAGGATGCCGGGATGCGGCTGATCACTCGTGCCAAGGTCGACGCGGACGACATCGCGAAGATCGTCCTCGAGGGGATCGACAAGCACAAGAGGGTGATCCTCACCGATCGCTTCGGCAGGCAGGCCTACTTCACGAAGCGGTTCGTCCGCCCCCTCTACGACCGGTCAGCCCTGCGCGGCGCGGCACGCCTGGCGCGGAAGGCGGGCGCCGACCCGCAGGACTTCACGTCGTGACCGAGGTGACGGGGGCCGCGCCGGTGCGGCCCGAGGACTCCTTCGACGCGGGAGCCGTCGCCTCGTGGCTGCGACGCGCAGTACCTGACGAGGTGGGCCTGGGCGGCACGCCCGAGGTGCGCCAGTTCGTCGGGGGCGCCTCCAACCTCACCTACCTCCTGCGGTATGCCGGTGGGACGAGCGACAGCGGCCGTGACGTGATCCTGCGCCGACCTCCCGGGGGAACCAAGGCCAAGGGTGCCCACGACATGCGTCGGGAACACGACCTGCAGGCTGCGCTGGCCCCCGTCTTCCCGCTGGTGCCGACGATGCTCGCCCTCTGCGAGGACACGTCGGTGATCGGCTCGGAGTTCTACGTCATGGAGCGCGTCCCGGGGACGATCCTTCGCAAGGACCTCCCCGAGGCGCTGGGTCTGGACCGTGGCGGCGTCAGCCGGTTGTGCCACAACGCCGTTGACACGCTCGTGGCGCTGCACGACGTCGACCTCGAGGCGTCAGGGCTGAGCTCGCTGGATCGGGGCGAGGGTTACGTGCGGAGACAGGTGGAGGGCTGGACCACCAGGTTCCGCCGGGCTCGCACGCCCGACGTCGGCGACCTCGAGTCGACCATGACGTGGCTCGACACGCACCAGCCCCAGGATCGCGCCCATGTGATGCTGCACAACGACTTCCGCTTCGACAACCTCGTCCTCGACCCGACTGACCCGACCCGGATCGCCGCCGTCCTCGACTGGGAGCTGGCGACGGTCGGAGACCCCTTGATGGACCTCGGCGGCGCGATGGCCTACTGGGCCCAGGCGGACGACGACCCGGCCTTCCTCGCCATCAGGTTGCAGCCGACGCACGCGCCCGGAATGCTCACCCGCTCCGAGGTCGCGGAGCGCTACACCAGTGCCCGGGGTATCGAGGTCACGCCCGAGCAGTGGCGCTTCTACGAGGTGTTCGGCGCCTTCCGCCTCGCAGGCATCGCCCAGCAGATCTACTACAGGTTCCACCACGGTCAGACGAGCAACCCGGCATACGGTGCTTTCCGTGACGTGGTGCGCCACCTCGACCAACGCTGCACCGCCCTCATCGGGGAATCCTGAATCAACGGAAGGACATTCATGCCCACCACGATCATCACGGGCGCAAGTTCCGGTCTCGGGGCCGAGATGGCCCGTCAGCTCGCTGCGCGCGGGTGGGACCTCGCCCTCGCGGCCCGGCGCACGGAGCGCCTCGACGGCCTCCGCGAGGAGATCCTTGCGGCCCACCCCGGACGGCGGGTGGAACTGCGCGCCCTCGACGTCACCGACGACGACCAGGTCTTCGAGGTCTTCTCGGCGTTCCGTGACGACTTCGGCACCATCGACCGGGTGATCATCAACGCCGGTCTCGGGAAGGGCGCGCCCATCGGCACCGGGCGCTATGACGCGAACCGACAGACAGCGATGACGAACTTCGTTGCGGCACTGGCGCAGTGCGAGGCTGCCATGGAGATCTTCCGGGCCCAGAAGCGCGGCCACCTCGTGATGATCTCGTCGGTGTCGGCGATGCGGGGCATGCGCAAGACGGTGACGACGTATGCCGCGACCAAGGCAGGCGTTGCCACCCTCGCCGAAGGGCTGCGCAACGAGATGCTCGGGGAGCCCGACCTCGACATCCGTGTCTCGACCATCTATCCCGGCTACATCCGTTCGGAGATGAACGAGCGGGTGAAGAAGACGCCGTTCATCGTCGACACCGAGACCGGCGTGCGCGCGATGGTCGACGCCATCGAGAAGGAGCGCGCCAATGCGCTCGTGCCGGCGTGGCCGTGGGTGCCGCTCGGCAAGGCGATGCGACACCTCCCGCTGCCCCTCGTGCGAAAGATCATGTGACATGGGGCGCGTCCTTCTCACCGCGGGGGTGCCCGGTGACGCACCGACGCGGCTCGCGGCCGCGCACGACGTCACCTACCGGGACGTGGACTCACCCATGCCTCGGGCAGACCTCCTGGAGTCGGTGAACGGCGTCGACGGGCTGGTCGCGATGCTGGTCGACCTCATCGACGCCGAGCTCCTCGACGCCGCCGGGCCCCAGCTGAAGATCGTTGCCAACGTGGCGGTGGGTCACGACAACATCGACCTCGCCGCGTGTGCCGAGCGTGGCGTCGTGGCCACCAACACCCCGGGCGTGCTCACCGACGCCACGGCCGACCTCGCCATCGCCCTCATCCTGATGTCCACCCGACGACTCGGTGCCGCCGAGCGACGGGTCCGCACGGGTGAGCCGTGGCGCTGGAGCATGACCGGTGGGCTGGGCACGGGCCTGCGTGGCGCGACCCTCGGGATCGTGGGGCCCGGCGCCATCGGGCTGGCAACGGCGAGACGGGCGAAGGCGCTGGGGATGGAGGTGCTCCTCTCCGGACGGTCAGAGCCTGACGCCGGTGTCGTGGAGGGGCTCGCTGCCCGGGTGGTCGAGCTGGCCGAGCTGTTGGAGACCGCCGACGTCGTCTCCCTGCACTGCCCCCTCACGCCGCAGACCCACCACCTCATCGGGGCGCTCGAGCTGGAGCGGATGAAGCCCACCGCCCACCTCGTCAACACCTCGCGCGGGCCGGTCGTCGACGAGGCCGCGCTCGTCGCCGCGCTCGAGCACGGCGGGATCGCCGGGGCCGGGCTCGATGTCTTCGAGGAGGAGCCGCGAGTGCACCCGGGCCTGCTCGGACGCGACGACGTCGTACTCCTCCCTCACGTCGGGTCGGCGACGACCCAGACCCGGGCGGCGATGGCCGACCTGGCGGCCGACAACGTGCTGGCCGTGCTCGCCGACGAGAGTGCCCTCACCCCCGTCGTCCCTCGCTCGAGCTGAACCCTCGGCTACCCACAACGCCCCGCGCCCGGCCGGGAGGGTCAGGGAGTGGAGGGGAAACTGGAGAGGCGAACTGGAGGTCAGTCCTCGGCTGGGGGACGCATGTGCAGCCATGGGCGCTCGAGGTCGAAGTGCCGACCGGTCACCTCGTCGACCTCCACCGATACGACGTTGAACTTCGCGGTGTGTGTCCAGGGCCGCAGCGGTAACTGCTTGGTCGCCCTGGCACGCTCACCCTCGAGCTGGCTCGCTCGACCTCGCACGACCACGCTCCAGGCCTCGTTCTCGCCGAACTCGTCGATCTCGAACGCGACGTCCGCGTTCATCGTCAGGCCCAGCAGCTTGCTGCCCTCGGCCGTGCGGAAGACCAGGTGGTGGTCCGGCGCCAGGGCGTAGTTGATCGGCACGATGTGCACCTCGTCGGCAAGGTGGAAGGCGAGGCGACCGAACTCGTGGTCGCGCAGCAGCCTCCAGCAGTCGTCCTCGGTCAGCGCGGTGACGGGGGCGTGGTCTGTCATGGTGTCCTCCTCGGCTGGAACCACTACCAACAGTAGTACATTGCTGTCCCGTGCGGTGCGACCCGCGTCACGTCGCTGCGGCGGTAGCGTTCTGGCCGTGGAGCGTGAGCGAGTGGTCGTGATCGGTGCTGGTCCCGGTGGTCTGGCCGTCGCTGCGGCGCTGGGAGAGCGAGGTCTCGAGGCGCTGGTGATCGATGCCGCGCCTCGCGTGGGCTCGAGCTGGCGGGGCCACTACGACCGGCTCCACCTGCACACCCCGAGGCGGTGGTCGGGACTGCCGGGCCTGCCGATCCCGCGCCGATTCGGGCGGTGGGTCGCGCGCGATGACGTCGTCGCCTACCTCGAGCAGTATTCCGCCCACCACCGTCTGCGCCTGCGCCTCGGCACCCGCGCGACCCGCGTCGTGCGGGGCGAGGCCGACTCCCGCCTCGTCGTCGAGCTCGAGGACGGCACGCGCATCGGTGCCGAGCACGTGGTGGTCGCAACCGGTTACAACCACACGCCCGTCGACCCCGGCTGGCCGGGGCAGGACGCCTTCGGCGGTGACCTCGTCTTCGCCCGGGACTACCGCAACGGCCGTCCGTATGCCGGTCGCGACGTCCTCGTGGTGGGCAGCGGCAACACCGGCATGGAGATCGCCACCGACCTCGCCGAGCACGGCGCGACCCGCGTCTGGCTCTCGGTGCGCACCGCGCCGCACATCCTGCCGAGGTCACGGATGGGCTGGCCTGCGCAGGCAACGGGGATCCTGGTGCGACGCCTGCCGCCGCGCCTCGTCGACCGGGTCGCCGGCGTGCTCGCCGTGGTGCAGGAGCCCGACCTCACCGATCGCGGTCTGCCGAAGCCCACGACCGGGTTGTACTCCGAGGTGCTGCGGGGGCGCGTGCCGGTGCAGGACGTGGGGATCGTGCGCGCCGTGCGCCAGGGGGCTGTTCAGCCCGTCGCGGCGGTGGAACGGCTCGAGGGTCCTGATGTGGTGCTGGCCGACGGCACGCGGATCGCCCCCGATGCGGTCGTCGTCGCGACCGGCTACACCGCTGGTCTCGAGGGCCTGGTGGGCGAGCTCGACGTGCTGAACGCGCGCGGTCTGCCCGTGGTGCACGGAGCGCACGAGGCGCCCGGCACGCCCGGGCTGTGGTTCACCGGGTTCACCAACACGATCTCGGGGATGTTGCGCGAGCTGCGCATCGACGCCCAGCGGATCGCGCGCCAGATCGAGGCCCAGCGGAAAGAGCTCAGTCGGGCAGGCGCTTCGTCTCGAGGGTGAACCGGTGCTCGCGCAGGCGCGCCACCAGGGGCTGGCCGATCGCCGTCGCAGGTGTCAGCACCCCCGCGGCCTCGGGAAGGGCGTCGCCGTCCTCGACGAGTGCCAACGCAGCCTGACCGAGCATGATCGCGGTGCCGCCGTAACCGGGGTCGTAGGGCGCGGCGACGGTGGTGCGGTAGCGCGCGCCGTTCGTCGCATCCGCGGTGATCACCATCCGGAAACGTCCCGAGGCCATCGTCTCCTCGCTCGGACCCTCACCCGGGGACGGGAGCACCCTGCCGAGGAGTGACCTGGTCGGCGAGAACGCCATCCCGGCGAGGCCCAGCCCGAGGGCGGTGGTGACCGCCCCCGCCGAGAGCACGCCGCGGGGCCCGCCACCGAAGTCGGTGTACTCGGCGTATCGGAAGCCCGCACCGTAGCCGAGGAGGGAGGCCGACCTGGCGACGATGCGGGTGTTGAACGACGCCATGACGAAGGGCCCGGTGAAGTGCCCGTCGCCGGAGTCGCGCTTGACGGGCGAGGCCTTGACGAGCGTGTCGAGGAGCCCGGACACCCCACTGCGGCCGGGCCGGCGCGAGCCCTCGGGACGGGGCGGGCGACCTCCCTCGGCGAGCGCCCAGGGGTCGGCGACGATCTTGCGGGCACCGGCATCCGTGCGCATCTGCCCGGCCTGGGTGGCCATCGTGGCCACCGTGCCACCGCTGGCGCCACCCTTGAAGCTCTTCACCGCGAGGCGGGTGCTGGCGAGCTCGGCGCCGTCTTCGCGGGCAGCGGTGGCGGTGAGCATCACCCCCAGGTCGCTGGGGATGGAGTCCACCCCGCACGCGTGCACGATCCGGGCGCCGGTCGCCTTCGCCACCTCGTGGTTGTCGGCGATGCTCTGGTGCACGAAGAGCACCTCGCCGGTGAGGTCGCAGTAGTGCGTGCCCGCCGCCGCGCAGGCCCGGGCGAGCTCGCGGCCGTAGGTGATGTAGGGCCCGACCGTGGTCACGACGACGCGGGAACGGGCAGCGAGGTCGCGCACGGCATCCGCGTCGGTCGCGTCGACCACCAGCAACGGCCAGCCCGCGGCGGCGTCGCCGAGGTCGGCGGCCACGGCCCCGAGGCGCTCCAGGCTGCGACCCGCGAGGGCGATGCGCACCCCGGGAGGCGCCTGCGCGGCGAGGTGCGCGGCGGTGAGCCTCCCGGCGAAACCGGTGGCCCCGAAGAGGGTGATGTCGAGGTCGCGCTCGCTGCTGCTCATCGCCCCACCGTACGGGTCGGGCTCAGCCGGCGGTCTCGGGGTAGAGCGTGGTGACGAGCTCGGCATAGCGCTGCGCGATCTCGTGCCCACGGGTGAGGTCGGCGGGCTCCACCTGGGCGTCGACCTCGACGGCCCAGCGAGGCGGGCGCTCTGCGCCACTGAGCGCCCAGGCGGCCTGGCGGGCTGCCCCTGCGGCGACGTACTCGCCGGGCCGGGGAACGGCGACGGGCGCACCGAGCAGGTCGGGTGCGATCGCCCGGACCGCGGCCGACGCGGAGGCCCCACCCACGAGGAGCACCCGATCCACAGCGCACCCGGCGGACCGCACGGCGTCGACGGCTGCGGCGAGCCCGAGGAGCATGCCCTCGACAACGGCGCGGGCGAGGTTCTCCGGGGTCGCGTTGGTGCGCGTGATGCCGTGCAGTGAGCCGGTGGCGCTGGGGAGGTTGGGCGTGCGCTCGCCGTCGAGGTAGGGCAGCAGGGTGAGCCCTCCTGCGCCGGGTGTCGAGGCGAGGGCGAGCCGGTCGAGTCCGGCGAGGTCGGTGCCGAGCATCGCGGCGCCGGCGGTGAGCACCCGGGCCGCGTTGAGCGTGCAGACCAGGGGCAGGAAACCGCCCTCCGCGTCGGCGAAGGACTGCACCGCCCCGCTGGCGTCGGTCGTGGGCCGGGAGTGCCGGGCGAATGCCGTGCCACTGGTGCCGAGGGAGACCACGACGTCGCCGGGCTGCAGCCCGAGACCGAGGGCGGCGCCCATGTTGTCGCCGGTGCCCGCAGCCACCGCGACGCCGCCGGACGTGCGGCCCACGACCTCCGCCGGTGCTGCGACGCGCGGAACCGCGAGGTCACCACCGGCTGCGAGTCGGAGCAGGTCCGTGCGATAGGCGCGGTCGGCCGAGGAGAAGTAGCCGGTGCCTGACGCGTCACCGGCATCCGTCGTCCACTGGGTGAAGCCGTCGCCGGCCATCAGGATGCGACCGGTGAGCCAGTCGTGGGGGAGCACGCAGGTGCGGGCGCGCTCCATCGAGCCGGGCTCGTTGTCTCGCACCCAGCGCAGCTTGCTCGCGGTGATGGCGGCGAGCGGCACCACGCCCACGGCATCCGCCCACGCCTGGGCGCCACCGAGCTCGGTGACCAGGTCGGCAGCGGCCCCGGACGAGCGGGTGTCGTTCCACAACAGGGCCGGTCGCACCACCTCATCGGCCTCGTCGAGCAGCACCATGCCGTGCTGCTGACCACCGACTGCCAGGGCGGCGACCCCGTCGAGGAGACCCCCGGCGGTCGCCTCCTGCCAGGCGGCCCACCACGCCGACGGGTCGACCTCGGTGCCGTCCGGGTGCGGGGCGCGACCGGTGCGCACCGTCTCGCCGGTGTCGGCGTCACAGACGAGAACCTTGCAGGACTGGGTCGAGGTGTCGACTCCAGCGACGAGGAGGGGCTCAGCCATCGGTGTCCTTTGCTGGCGTCACCGCTTCTCCCTCGCCTCGAGGGTGGTGCGCGCTCCCATCGTACGGAGGCGGTGGAGGTGCCCCCTGTCAGCGGCTCACCTGCTCCGCAGCCTGGCGGGCCGACCAGACCCGATCAGCCGCATCGATGCTCGCCCGGTCGGACAGGTCCACCCCGGCCTTCTTCGCGGCCGCTCGTGCCGTCGCGGTCGTGAGGTCAGGTGCCTGCACGACCTCCGGCTGGATCGCCCTGTCGGCCGCGGCATACCGCCTCTGGCTGTCTGCGAGCTTCTTCGACGACCCCCGTGCCGTGGTGAGCAGGGCAGCGGTGGCCGTGACGGTGGATCCGGTGACGAAGGGGCTCACCGCGGGGGTGTAGCCGGAGGACTGGCCGGTCTTGTTGGGGTGGTAGGACTCCGAGATGGGGTTGGACAGCCCGTTGAGCCACTCGGGGCTGTCGCAGACAGCGTGCCCGACGAAGCGGGACGTCGGGTCGGCGAAGGAGAAGCCGGCTGCACTGGCACGCGCGGCCAGGGTGGCGTTCATCAGGTCGGCGGTCTCGTTGAGCCGCTTCTCCTCCGTCGGGGAGAACCAGGTGAAGAGGTTGCAGTCCTCGCCGTTGAAGATCCGGGGGTAGCCGACGACCGTCACGTTGGCCCGTGGTGCCCGGCTGCGAATGCTCGCGTAGAGCGTGTTCAGCGACCCCGGGAGGGTGTTTCGGATGTAGGACTGGGCCTTGTCGATGGCGCCGTAGCAGTTGCTGAGCCATGCCGGCTGGGCGCAGGTCGTCAGCACGCTGGCGAACCCGGCGTCGTTGCCGCCCACCGAGATCGTCACGTATGCCGTGGACGAGCTCAGCGCGGACAGCTGGGTGTTCGTCACGTCGGGGATCTTCGCGCCGGAGCACGCACGGAAGTTCAGGGCGTATCCCTTGGCCGACGAGATCAGCGACGGGTAGGCGTAGACGGACCGCTGGCAGCTCGTGCCGTCGTTGATGTAGGACCGGGTGCCGGTGCCGGAGGAGTAGCTGTCACCGAGAGCGACGTAGGCCGGCACGGCCGCCTGGGCGGGCGCGGCAGCGAGCACGAGAGCCGTTGCCGAGGCGATCGCAGCAGCAGCCAGGACGGGTCGAGCGACCATGGGGCACTCCTTCAGGTGATGTGGTGCCGGTCACACTAGAGCTCATCGGGTGGTTGTGCCGGGTGAACGGACACCCCGGTGCCGCGAGGGTCGCAGGACGGGGGCACCCAGGGGGGTGCGTAGCATCGCCGGGTGGCTCTCACCGACCTGTCCCGATGTTCCGCCGCGTTCCGCGACCGGGGTGACCCGCTGGCCGGGTCCGCGCCGGTTGCCTCGCGGTGGCTGCTCATCGAGCACCCGGGGCCGTGGTCCAAGGAGCCGTTGGACACCCCTCCGCTGACGGGCAGCGTCGGCGAGAAGGTGGGCCGCACCTGCGCATCCTTCGGTGGCCGCGTGTTGCTGATCCGGCGCCCGGGCCGACGTGGCTCCGAGGAGGGGGACCGGTCGTGGTTCGCCGTCGACACGGTGCGCGGCACCTGGGTGCACGGCCTCTGGCGCACCCCGGAGGATCTCGTGCGCGCGGCCACGGCGCTCGGCGTCGAGCTGAGTGACAGCGACGACGACGCGGAGTCCATGGTGCTCGTCTGCACGCACGCGATCCGCGACGCGTGCTGCGCAGTGCGCGGCCGACCGATCGCGACGTCGCTGGCACGCCGGTGGCCCGAGGAGATCTGGGAGTGCACCCACCTCGGGGGGCACCGCTTCGCGGGCACCCTGCTCTCCCTCCCCGATGGCGCCTGCTACGGAAGGTTGGACCCGGACATGGCCGCCGAGGTGGTGGGCAGGCACCGGGACGGGCACGCCGAGGCGCGTTACCTGCGCGGCACGACGCGGTGGGACCCGCCCGTGCAGGCAGCTCTCGCCGCTGTCCTCCGTGCCCATGGCCCCGGGCCGGTCGAGGACGCGGTTCCGGGTGCGGTCGACACCGAGGGTGACACGACGATGGTGGAGGTGTTCGGGCGGGGCGCGCTGCCGGAGCGGACCAGGGTCCGGGTCGTCGCCGAGGCCCTGCCCGAGGTGCCACTCAGCTGCGGCGGCGGTCCCAAGGCGCACACGGCATACCGGTCGGAGATCGTGACCGACTGAGCCCTGCCGGGACACGCGCGGCAGTGACACAGTGGGGCCATGACCGCGACGGAGCGATACCGCGAGGCCCGTGACCTCCTCCTGTCCCTGCGTGGACGGCACGACGACGCACTGCGTGAGTTCGCGTGGCCCGACGTGGGGGACCGGTTCAACTGGGCGATCGACTGGTTCGACGCCATCGCCCGTGGCAACGACACGACCGCGCTCGTGGTGCTCGAGGAGGACGGTTCCTCCGAGAGCGTGACGTTCGACGCGATGGCCGCGCGATCAGACCGGGTTGCCGCCTGGTTGTCCGCCCGCGGCGTCGGCCGGGGGGATGCCGTGATGGTCATGATGGGGAACCAGGTCGAGCTCTGGGACACGATGCTCGCCATCATGAAGTTGGGTGCGGTGATCATGCCGACGACCACGGCAGCAGGACCTGCCGACCTCGCCGACCGCGTGACGCGTGGATCTGCGCGCGTGGTCGTGACCACACCTGAGCAGACCGGCAAGTTCGACGACGTCCCGGGGGACTACCTGCGGGTGAGCATCGGCGCCGCTGACGGTTGGGCAGACCTGCTCGAGGCGTATGCCGTGGACGTGCCCCCGAGCGTGCACCCGGGGACCGGGCCCGACGATCCGCTGTTGCTCTACTTCACGTCGGGGACGACCTCGCGGCCCAAGCTCGTGGAGCACACCCAGGTCTCCTACCCGGTGGGCCACCTCACCACGATGTACTGGCTCGGGCTGGCTCCCGGCGACGTGCACCTCAACATCTCGAGCCCTGGATGGGCCAAGCACGCGTGGTCCTGCTTCTTCGCCCCGTGGATCGCCGAGGCGACGATCTTCGT
>JBDTDY010000422.1:0-3101 GCA_039922835.1 Ornithinibacter sp. | reverse complement strand
GTCGACTCCGACCTCGCGCCGTCGCTGTCGCTGAAGTCCTCGATGGCGCAGCTCGCGAACACCGAGTTCGTCCAGTACACCCAGCTGGTCGAGCACATGCGCTCCATCGGCATCGATCCCGATGCCGCGATGCTGCCCTTCGTCGTGCCGTTCGCGGCCTACCACGAGCGGACCCGGCCCAAGAGTTGGCTCGAGGGGCTGGTGAAGGCGTACGTCGGGGACGGCATCGCGAAGGACTTCTACCGGGAGGTGTCGGCGTTCGTGGACGAGGACACCCGGTCCGTGATGGCCGCGGCCCTCGACGACGCGGGGGAGTCCGACTTCGTGGTGCAGATCGTGTGCGACGCCATCTCCACGGACCGCACCTCAGGCGGTCGCCTTGCTCTCTGGGGGCGGCGGCTGATGGGCGAGGCGCTCTCCCAGGCCCAAGCAGTGGCCGTCGACCGCGACGCGATGGCGGCGCTGCTCATCGGGGGAGGGATGGACCTGGGTGAGATCGGTCGGATGTTCGGCCGGCTCACCGAGAACCACCAGAAGCGGATGGGGCGCCTGGGCCTGACGGCCTGAGCGGCACGCGAACGGCCCCCGTCCGGCTGGACGGGGGCCGTTCGCGAGCAGGTCGGTCAGACCCTGTTGGTCGTGCGGCCCGAGATGACGCGCTCGTAGACGACGATGAGCACGGCGGCGACGATGACACCGATGATCAGGGCGATCCAGTCGATGCCCTTGGTGTCGCCCCCGCCGATCAGGCCGGTCCACACCCAGCTGCCGATGAGTGCTCCGAGGATGCCGAGGATCACGGTGACGAGAGTGGAGATGTTCTGCTTGCCCGGCAGGACGAGCCGGGCCAGGGCACCGATGATGGCGCCGAGGATGACGGTGATGATGATGGTCCAGAGCATGATGGCTCCTTCCGGGGCCGCGGCCCACGAATGGTGGTGGTGAGGGGGGTTTGGCTGGGGCGGTCAGTCAGTCGACACCCCGCCCGGACTGTGCCGGGCCTCGGAAGACTCTAGGGGATCGGCGGCGCGTTGCGAACTTTGCGCGCACGTGAGTTCGCGCCTGGAGGAGCGAGGTCAGGGCGTCAGACCGAAGCCGACGCGCCCCTTCTCCGCCTCGCCGACCTGTACCCAGCCGATGACCGCGCCGGGCACGAAGACCTCCCGGCCGCGGGAGTCGGTGAGGCGAAGGACACCACCGGGCTCGAGGGCAGCCTGCACCGCCGCGGTGACCGAGGCCGTGTCGGACTCGGTCTCGATGCTCAGCTCACGGGCGACGTTCTGGACACCGATGGTGACCTCCACGGGGCACAACCTTTCGTCGAAGGGGGGCACGACGCGTGGCGTCATGGTCGGGCACAGGCTAACCCGCCCCGGCCCCGCGGCATTCCGCTGCCTCGTGGTGCGGTCGCCCCTCGCGCCCGGCTCAGGACGGGTGTCCGACCTTCGGGAACGCACCCAGGCCGCGCCAGGCGAGGGTGCTCGTGGTGCGGGCCGCCTCCTCCTCGGAGACGGATCCGTCGTGGGCCAGCCAGTGCCGGGCCGCCACCTGGGCCATCCCGGCAAGGGCCGAGCCCAGCATCAGGGCGCGCTCGTCGTCGGCGCCGGTGTCCTCGGCGATGACCTCGGCGATCGCCTCCGCGCAGCTCAGCTCCAGGGCGTCCAGGCGCGATCGCACCTGCGGCACGCTGGTGAGGTCGGACTCGAAGACCATCCGGAACGCTGCTCCTTCGCGGGACACGAAGTCGAAGTAGGCAGCGATCGTGGCGTGCACCCGAGCCTCGTTGTCGTCGGTGCTCGTCGCCAGAGCCTCCCCGACGAGGCCCTCGAGGGTGTGGCAGTGCTTGTCCAGCAGTGCGAGGTAGAGATCAAGCTTTCCCGGGAAGTGCTGGTAGAGAACCGGTTTGGAGACTCCAGCACGGTCGGCGATCTCATCCATCGCGGCTGCGTGATAGCCGGACTGGACGAAGACAGCCTGAGCGGCGTCGAGCAGCTGGGCGCGGCGGGCGCTGCGCGGCATCCGTTGGCCCCGTGCGGTGTGCGTGCTGGTCATGAGGTCCTTCTGGCCGGGCTGGTGTCGACTGCATCCTACGGACGAGTAGCTCCGCGCGGCGGAATCCTCTGCAGACAGGTGTCGTAGGGTGCGCGCCATGGCACGACCCGCCCTGGTGCCCCCCGGCCCCGAGCTGAGCGCTGCGGAGCGCACCCGCTATGCGAGGCACCTGCTCCTGCCCGGCCTGGGCAGCCTCGGTCAGCGCAGGCTGCGCTCGGCCCGGGTCCTCGTGGTCGGCGCCGGTGGTCTGGGTTCCCCGGCCCTGCTCTACCTCGCCGCAGCGGGGGTCGGCACCATCGGTGTCGTGGACGACGACGTCGTCGACCTCACCAACCTCCAGCGCCAGGTCGTGCACGGCGTCGCCGACGTCGGGGTGAGTAAGACGCAGTCCGCAGCCGAGTCGGTGCGCGCGATCAGCCCGGAGACCGTGGTCGTCCGCCACGACGTGCGGCTGGACACCTCGAACGCGCTCGAGGTCATCGCCGACTACGACGTCGTGCTCGACGGCGCCGACAACTTCCCCACCCGCTACCTCGTCGGCGACGCCTGCGCCCGTCTCGGCATCCCCCACGTGTGGGGCTCGGTCTTCCGCTTCGATGGCCAGGTGTCGGTGTGGTGGGCGGGTGAGGGCCCCTGCTACGCCTGTGTCTTCCCGCGCCAACCGCCGGCTGATGCCGTGCCGTCGTGTGCAGTCGGGGGGGTCCTGGGCGCGGTCTGCGCAAGCATCGGGTCGGTGATGGCGACCGAGGCCGTCAAGCTGATCACCGGCATCGGGGAACCCCTGGTAGGTCGTCTCCTCGTGCACGACGCGCTGCGCCAGACCTGGGATGCCGTGCCGGTCCGCCGTGATCCCGGATGCCGGGTCTGCGGCTCGGCGGCCGACCCCACGTCGGTGCTGGCAGGCATGTCGGTGGTGGCCGTGTCGACCGTTCCCGACGCCGGCGCGTCGTCGCGGCCCACGGTGAGCGCCGCCGCCCTCCGCGCCCTCCTGTCCTCCGGGAGCGAGAGCGGTGCGGAACCGGGCGACGCGGCGCTCCTCGACGTGCGGG
>JBDTDY010000421.1:0-2709 GCA_039922835.1 Ornithinibacter sp. | reverse complement strand
CACGATGACCGCCTACGACGACGCCGCCAGCGCCGAGGGGCGGGCCGCCGCTGCACTCGAGCGAGTCCGCGTGCTCGCCGACGTCCGCGCGCGGGGTGAGAACGCCCGACGTGCCCTCGAGGAACTGCTGGCTCGGGGCGCGGAGCACCGGACCAGAACCGTCGCCGTCGCCGCCGCTGAGCGCGCCAGCGGCCTCGAAGGGCACTTCGCCGCCCGCACCCGAAGCACGACCGACCTCGAGGTGGCGATCGCGCGCGCAGACACGGCGCGCGCATCGATCTCAGCACTCGGTATCGACGCTCCGACCGACGCGGACGTGGCTGCGGTGGCCACTGCAGTGCGCGCCCAGGACGCCACCGTCGTGGAGCGGCGGCGTGTCATCGACGAGGCGGGCGTGCGCGAGCGGCGCGCGGCGGACCTGACGGCGCGAGCCACGGCGCTGGAGGCAGTGCACGACGAGGTGGGAGAAGCCCTGGAGCGCGCCGAGCAGACCACGCTCGACCTCGACGCCCAGGTCGAACACCTGACCGCAGCGGCCTCCACGGCCCCGGCGCTCACCCTCCGGCTCGAGACGGCGCGTGCCTCGCTGCGCCGGTTCGACGCCGCCGAGACGGCACAGGCCGCCGCCGCGTCGCTGGTCCCGGTGCGAGATGGCGCGCGCACCATCTCCCTCGACCGGCGCCAGGACCTCCTCGACCTGAGGGCGCGCCGACTGGACCAGATGGCCGGCGAGCTCGCGGCGTCGCTCTCCCCTGGTGCGCCGTGCCCCGTCTGTGGGTCCGCCGACCACCCCGAGATCGCCAGCACAACGGACCCGGTGGGCCCGGAGGACCTCGTGGAGGCCGAGTCCCGGCTCGAGGAGGCCGAGCAGGCCCATCGATCCCTCCACGACGAGGTGCAGGCGCACCTGCACCGGGCCGCCACGCTGCAGGCCACGCTCGACGCCACCGACCGCGCCGTCCTCGAGGCCTCGGTGCTCCAGCTCACCCGGGCGCTCGACGCCGCTCACGAGAGTGTCGCGGAGCGCGACGCCATGGTGGCCCGCGCCTTGGCCCACAGCGAGCAGACCGACGCGATGCGCCGCCAGGCGGCATCCGTCATGGCCCAACGGGCCTCCGTCGCCGAGCTGCTCACCGGCATCGAGGCGGATCAGGGCGCCGACCTGGAGCGGTTGCGCGACCTCGAGGAAGCGCACCACTCGTGCCCCTGCGCCACGACTGACGGCCACGGTCACGCCGCGGCGGGGCTGCACCTCGCCAGCCTGCAGTCGGCCGTGGAGGACCTCGACGCGGCCCGTGAGCGGGCAGCCGGGGTCGAGACCGACCTGGCCCGCGCCGTGACCGACGCCGGTTTCGACGACGCCGAAACTGCCCGGGCCCTCGTGCTCCCCCGGGATGACCTGGCGCGGGAACGGTCCCTGCTCAGCGCGCACCGGGAACGGGTTGCCGCAGCGGAGCGCGTCACCAACGACCCCGAGGTCGCCGCCGCCCTGGCCGGTGATGCCCCCGACATCCCCACCATGCTCGAGGGCGCACGCTCGGCGCGAGACCGCCTGCTCACCGCCCGCACCGCCGCCGACGATGCCGAACGCACCCGTCGCTCGATGCACCGTCTCGTGCCGGCGGTCACCGCCGCGTGCAGCGCGCTCGAACGCGCCTCGGCCCGGGACGCTCGCGTGCGAGAGGTCGCCGACACCGTGGGTGGCACCGGCCCCGAGAACACGCTGCGAATGCGCCTCACGTCCTTCGTCCTGGCTGCGCGCCTCGAGAAGGTCGCACGCCTCGCCAACGAGCGCCTGGCGGTCATGGGAGGCGGCCGCTACCTCCTGGAGCACTCCGACGACCTGGCGGCTCGCGGGGCGCGATCCGGCTTGGGCCTGCGCGTGCTCGACCAGTGGACAGGCCGCGCGCGTGACACCGCGACCCTGTCCGGAGGGGAGTCCTTCATGGCGTCCCTCGCGCTCGCTCTGGGCCTCGCCGACGCGGTGCGGGAGGAGGCCGGCGGCTTCGACCTCGGCACCCTCTTCATCGACGAGGGTTTCGGCACCCTGGACGACGACAGCCTCGAGCAGGTGGTCACCGTGCTCGACGGTTTGCGCGAGGGGGGTCGAGCCGTCGGCGTGGTGAGCCACGTGGCCGACCTCCGGTCACGGATCACCCACCAGGCCATCGTGCACAAGGGCCCGGCCGGGAGCACGGTCGAGATCCGGGCCGGCGCGACCGCCGAGCCCGCCGCCTGACGCAGGCTCAGTCCTCGAACGCCTCCGGGGAGGGGCAGGAGCACACCAGGTGGCGGTCGCCGTAGGCTCCGTCGATCCGGCGCACGGGTGGCCAGTACTTCGAGAGCGGGTCCACCCCGCTCGGGTAGGCAGCCGTGGCGCGGTCGTAGGCGGCATCCCACTCCCCCACCAGTGACAGCGCAGTGTGCGGGGCACCGCGCAGCACGCTCTGCGCCGCCGACACCTTGCCCTCGCCGACCTCGGTGATCTCACCGCGGATGGCGATCATGGCGTCGCAGAATCGGTCCAGCTCGCCCTTGTCCTCGCTCTCGGTGGGCTCGACCATCAGTGTCCCCGCCACGGGGAAGGACATCGTCGGCGCGTGGAACCCGTAGTCGACGAGCCGCTTGGCGACGTCGTCGACGCTCACGCCCGTCTCCTTGGTGATGCCCCTCAGGTCCAGGATGCACTCGTGCGCAACGAGCCCGTCG
>JBDTDY010000420.1:0-13061 GCA_039922835.1 Ornithinibacter sp. | reverse complement strand
ACACCGTCGGGTCGGCCGCATCGTCCGGGGAGGAGCACGTCAAGGGCCGTCTGGCACCGGGATTCCTCGCCGACTTCACCGTGCTGGACGGCGACCTGATGACCGTCGACCCAGAGGCCATCGGCGCCGTGCGGGTGAGGGAGACATGGGTGGGTGGAGTGCGCCGCTGGGCGGCCTGACTCCTGAGCCAGGGGCCACCGGATCGGGAAGCCGCACTGCGTTCAGTCGGCGGAACCCGTGTCCAGCAGGGCGCGAAAAGCTGCCTCGTCGAGGATCTTCAGGCCCAGCTCGCGTGCCTTGTCCTCCTTGGTTCCGGCATTGGCGCCGACCACGACGTAGTCCGTCTTCTTCGACACCGAGCCGGACGCCTTCCCTCCGCGGCGCAGGATGGCCTCCTTCGCCTCGTCGCGGGAGAACCCCTCGAGGGACCCCGTGACGACGACCGTGAGTCCCTCCAGTGTCTGGTCCACCGACTCGTCGCGCTCGTCCTCCATCCGGACCCCGTCGGCCGCCCAGCGGTCGACGATCGCCAGGTGCCAGTCGTTGCCGTCGCCATCGAACCAGTCGCGCACCGACTCGGCGATCACCGGCCCGACGCCCTCGACCGCGGCGAGCTCCTCGCTCGTCGCCTCACGGACCCGGTGCATCGAGGCGAAGTGCTGGGCCAGGGCGCGGGCGGCCGTCGGACCGACGTGTCGGATGGACAGGGCGACGAGCACCCGCCACAGGGGCTGCTGCTTCGCGGACTGGAGGTTGTCCACGAGTTTCTGACCGTTCGCCGACAGCACCCGGCCGTCGACGACCACGGTGGGGCGCTCGCCCTTCTTCGCTGCACGCGTGTAGAGCGGGACCTGAGCGACCTCGTCGGCGCCCAGGGAGAAGAGCATCGCTTCGCTCGGCCCACCGAGCTCGGGGTCCTCGAGCACCCCGGACTCGAGCAGGGCGACAGCACCCTCGAAGCCCAGCGCCTCGATGTCGAACGCCCCTCGGGAGGCGAGGGAGAACAGCCGTTCGCGCAACTGGCTCGGGCAGGAGCGCGAGTTGGGGCAACGGATGTCCTTGTCGCCCTCCTTCTCATAGGCCAGCGCCGTGCCGCACGAGGGGCAGTGCGTCGGCATCTCGAAGGCTCGCTCGCTGCCGTCGCGGAGGTCGACGACGGGCCCGAGGACCTCCGGGATCACGTCGCCCGCCTTGCGCAGCACGACGGTGTCGCCGATGAGCACCCCCTTGCGGGTCACCTCGTGGGCGTTGTGAAGGGTGGCCATCGACACCGTCGACCCCGCCACGGTGACCGGCTCCATCACCGCGAAGGGGGTGACCCTTCCCGTGCGACCCACGTTGACCTGGATGTCGAGGAGCCGGGTGTTGACCTCCTGCGGTGGGTACTTGAAGGCGATCGCCCACCGGGGCGCCCGCGAGGTGGACCCCAGACGACGCTGCACGCCGATCTCGTCGACCTTGACGACCACACCGTCGATCTCGTGCTCGACGCTGTGCCGGCGCTCACCGAAGTCCTGCACGAACTCCTGCACCTGCGCCACGGTGTCGAGCACCCGGAAGTGACGGCTGACCGGCATCCCCCACTCCCGCAGGAGCTCGTAGGCCCGGCTCTGGCGTGCGATGTCGAAACCTTGACGCGCCCCGATGCCGTGGACGAGCATCTGCAACGGCCGGGATGCCGTGACACGCGGGTCCTTCTGCCGCAACGACCCCGCAGCGGCGTTGCGCGGGTTGGCGAACGGCGCCCTCCCCGCCTCGACCAGCGAGGCGTTGAGGTCGGCGAAGGCCTCGATCGGAAAGAACACCTCGCCGCGGATCTCGACGAGGTCGGGCACCTCGGCTCCGGTCAGCTCGGCGGGGACCCCCTCGATGGTCCGCACGTTGAGCGTGACGTCCTCACCGGTGCGACCGTCACCGCGGGTCAGCGCGCGCGTGAGGCGCCCACCCTCGTAGAGGAGGTTGATCGCGAGCCCGTCGATCTTGAGCTCGCAG
This sequence comes from Ornithinibacter sp., assembly GCA_039922835.1. Taxonomy (GTDB): domain Bacteria; phylum Actinomycetota; class Actinomycetes; order Actinomycetales; family Dermatophilaceae; genus Fodinibacter. The sequence goes on along the minus strand of JBDTDY010000420.1, from coordinate 11,069 downwards.
AGGTAGTGCACGTCGGCCCCCCCGACGTCCCGCTCCACCCGAGCGGCCCAGGCCGCGAGCTCCTCGGCGCTGAAGGCGTTGTCGAGACTGAGCATCCGCTCGAGATGGTCCACGGCGGTGAAGTCGGTGGAGAAGGCCGCACCGCCGACCTGCTGGGTGGGGCTGTCGGGGGTGCGCAATGAGGAGTGGGCCTCCTCCAGTGCGTTCAGCGCGCGCATCAGCGCGTCGTAGTCGCCGTCGCTGACGGTGGGGGCGTCGCGCACGTGGTAGGCGAACTGGTGGCCGCGGGCCTCCTCGGCGAGGGTCTCCCACTCGTGGCGGACGTCGCCCGGCACGATGTCTGCCGATGCCTGCGCGGCCGGGTCGGTCGAGATGTCGCTCACGGGATCATCCTGCCGCAGCCCGGTGTCAGGCCTCGATCTCGATGACGACCTCGTTGCGCCGGAGGAGCCCGGGAACGTAGGGGGCGTCGAACCGCGCGAAGCGCGGCGAGCCCACCGCAGACAGCCCTGCCGACGCGAGCGCGGACTCCAGCTCACGGAGGTGGCGGGCAAAGGCACCTTCCGACCCGCGACCGGAGAAGCGACGGGCTGCAGCCACCTGCACGGGCACCACCCGGAAGGCGCGGCTGCCGGCCTCCTCGAAGGGCGCCGTGACGGAGATCTCCGCCACCAGGTGCTCCGGATACCTGCGCAGCTCGAAGTCGTCGTGCGTCTCGATGACGTCATACGGCTGTTGTTCGCTCACGTCGTCGACGGTACGCCGGGGCCTGCGCGCGGGCCGGGGGGTGTCACCGGTGTCGAAGCTGACCACGGATCGTGCGAGCCTCTGGCGCCCGCGCGGTCATTCGGGTGAGGATGGGGGTTCGCCACCGATGCCGGACACCACAGGAGCGCCGATGACCAACCTTGCGACCAACCTGATCACCACCGCGACCGAGCACCCCGAGCAGGACGCCTTGCGGGTCAACGGGCAGGGAATCACCTATGCCCAGCTCCACGCCATGGCTGCCAAGGTCGCAGGAACCCTGCGCGCCAACGGGATCGAGCCGGGTGACAGGGTCGCGATCATCCTGCCCAACGTCCCGAGCTTCCCCGTCGTCTATTGGGGCATCCTCCTCGCCGGCGGAATCGTCGTGCCGATGAACCCGCTGCTCAAGAGCGGCGAGATCGACTTCTTCTTCACCAACTCCGGCGCAAAGATCGCGTTCGTCTGGCCCGACTTCGCGGCCGAGGCCGTCAAGGGTGCCGCCAACAGCGGCACCCGGGTCGTGCAGACCGGCGCCATGGGGCCGGAGGACTTCGAGGGAGGCGAGCCGATCAGCGAGCCGCACGAGCGTGCCGACGACGACACAGCGGTCATCCTCTACACCTCGGGCACGACCGGTCGCCCCAAGGGCGCCGAGCTCACCCACTCCAACATCCACCTCAACGCGCTGCGATCCGCGAGCGTGATCCAGCACATCACCCCGGACGACGTCATCATGGGCTGCCTGCCGCTCTTCCACGTGTTCGGGCTCGTCGTGGGCCTCAATGCCGCGACGATCGCCGGTGCGCCCCTTGCGCTGATCCCGCGCTTCGACCCCGCCGCGGCCATCGAGGTGATCGAGAAGGAGCACGTCACGATCATGCAGGGCGTGCCGACCATGTATGCCGCGATCCTCAACCACCCGCAGTCCGACGGCATGGACGCGTCGTCACTGCGGGTCTGCGCGTCCGGCGGCTCCGCCATGCCGCTCGAGGTGATGAAGTCCTTCGAGGACAAGTTCGGCTGCATGATCCTGGAGGGTTACGGCCTGTCCGAGACCTCCCCGGTGGCCTCCTTCAACATGCCCGACCGCGAGCGCAAGCCCGGCACCATCGGCCTGGCGATCCCCGGCTGCGAGATGCGGTGCGTGGACCTCGACGGCAACGAGGTGCCCGTGGGCGAGGTGGGCGAGATCGCCATCCGCGGCGACAACGTCATGAAGGGCTACTGGCACAACCCCGAGGCCACCGCGGAGGCGATCCCCGACGGCTGGTTCCGCAGCGGCGACCTCGCGACGATGGACGACGAGGGGTACTTCACGATCGTCGACCGCAAGAAGGACATGATCCTGCGCGGCGGGATGAACGTCTACCCGCGCGAGGTGGAGGAAGTGGTCTACGCCCACCCGGACGTGCTCGAGGTCGCCGTGGTCGGCATCCCCGACGAACTCCTCGGTGAGCAGGTGGGTGCGGCCGTCGCACTGCGCGAAGGCGCAACGGCGACGCCGGAGGACATCATCGCGTTCACCAAGGAGCGGATCGCGGCCTACAAGTACCCCCGGAAGATCTGGGTGGTCGAAGCACTGCCCAAGGGTCCGACGGGCAAGATCCTGCGCCGCGAGGTGCACGCCCCGGCAGAGTGAGCGAGCACCGTCGGAGCGAGACCGACCACCTCAGGGACCACGAGACGGCCGAGCGCTGGCGGGCCGTCGGTCTGGGCCTGAACTCCGTGTGGGTCGTCGTCCTCCTCCTCGTCGTCGCCTTCTGGGCCAACGTCACCTGGGCCGACCGACCGGCGTACTCCGGGCCCGGGTACCTCCCGGCGCTGCTCGCACCGGCAGCCCTCCTCGCCGCCGTGATGGCCTGCTGGGCCGTCGTGTCGGCCGTGCGGATCCTGCGCCGGAGCGGGGACGGGTGGGACGCCCCGATCGTGCTCGGGGTGGTCGGGATCGCGGTGGCCGCCTTCTCCCTCGTCCCGTCCGACACGATCGGGAAACCCCTGATCTGGGTCGGGGTGCTGGGCGTCGCCTCCCTCGTGGCGGGTGTCCTCGGCGAGCGGTCGTGGCGGCGCGCGGGCCGGTCCGCGCCGACGGTCAGCGAGGCGTGATCGACTGCTCCCGCTGACGAACTGCGACCGCCTCAGGTGAACGCGGCTTTCGGTTGATGACGTATGCCGCGGACAGCACGATCGCGAAACCGGCCAACTGGGTGGTGCCGATCCGCTCACCGAGCACCAGCACTCCCAGGAGCACCGACACCACGGGGATCAGGTAGGTGATGGTGGAGCCGATGACCGGCCCGGCCCCGCGCACCACGTCGAACTGGAGCATGTAGGCGAGGCCTGTTCCCACCAGCCCGAGCACGAGTACGCAGAGCAGCGGCAGCCAGTGCCAGGTCCCGGCATCCGGGCTGCCGTAGGCCCAGGCCGAGGCCAGCCCTTCGGGCTGCATCAGCGCCCAGCCCAGGACGACCGGCACCATCAGGGCCATGCCGGTGGACAGGGTCGCCGTCGGCTGGGACAACCCGCCGAGGTCGACGCCGCTGAGGAAGCGGCGGTTGTAGGTCCATCCGAAGCCATAGCTCGCCCCACCGGCCAGCGCCATCGAGAACCCGAGGAGGTCGGGGCGGTCGGTGGCGGTCCACGGCTGCATGATCGTCACCACCCCGACGAACCCGACGCCGACGGCGACGAGCCGCCGTCCGGTCGCTCGCTCCCCGGGGAGGATGGCGAGGGTGGCGAGCACCGTCGCGATGGGGGTCGCAGCGTTGCCGATCCCCGCGAGCGCAGACGTGATCCGCGTCTCGGAGAGGGCAAAGAGCGTGAACGGCAAGGTGGCGAGGAAGAACCCGCACACGAAGAGGTGGCCCCACACCCGTGAGCCGGTGGGAAGCCTGCCGCCCCGCGCGAGCAGCAGGGTGGCGAGCACGACGACCCCGCAGGCGATCCGCAGCGCAGAGATCTGCACCGCCGACATCGACTCCAGCCCGACCTTCATGAGGAGGAAGCTGGAGCCCCAGATGAGCACCAGAGCGAGGTACTTCGCCTGCCAGGGCACCCTCGGCTGCACGCTCACGTCACCACCTCTTCACTGAGACGGCGGGCTGCATCGCCCGCCGCACGGAGGACGTCGCGGGCCCTCGCGGACGTGAGCCCGGCCAAGCCACAGGCCGGGGTGACGACGACGCCGCGAAGGTGCTCGCTGCCCAGACCCGCCCTCTCGAAGCCCTCGAGCACCAGGACCCGCGCGGAGACGTCGGTGCCGGACCCGTCGGTGGGCAGGCACCCGGCATACAGCCCCGTGCCACCCTCGATCGTGGCCGCCACCGACTCCCAGCGCGCCGGAGTGGCGTCGGTGAGGTCGAGTGCGAGCGCCCCGGCACCGGAGGCGCGCAGCAGCGGCAGGGGCGCGGACGGGTGGCAGCAGTGCACCACGGTCGGGCCGTCGTGCGCGGCGAGCACCTGCTCGAGCCCCCGCATCACGACGAGGGGGTCGACCGCGCGCACCCGCCCGTAGCCGGAGGACGTGGGCAGCGACCCCTCGAGCACGGCGGGCAGTGAGGGCTCGTCGACCTGGAGGACGACGTCGGCACCGCGCACCAGGCGTCGTACGTCTGCGACCCGGGCCGCCATGCCGTCTGCCAGCGAGGCGACGAGGTCGGCCACCGCCCCGGGATCGACCAGCGCCCGCTCACCGCGGTTCAGCTGCAGCGATGCGCAGAGCGTCCACGGCCCGGCCACCTGCACCTTCAGCGGTCCCTCGTACCCGTCGTAGGCCTCGGCGAGCTCGTCGAGGTCTTGCCGGTGCAGGGATGCCGTGCGGCCCGCGTCGCGACCCGGCCGGTCGACCAGGCGCCACCCGCTGGGCTGGAGGTCGACGTGCAGGTCGATCAGCAGACCCGCGGCGCGGCCGATGATGTCGGCTCCGGGGCCGCGAGCAGGGGTCTCGGGCAGGAATGGCACGCCGAAGCCGTCGGCCTCGACGAGCAGGTCCCGCACGGTGCGCACCGCCTCCCGCACGGAGGTCCCCGGCCAGGAACCGATGCCACTGGCGCGAACGGGCGCAGCCATCAGTGGCGTCCCGTAGCGAATGCGCTGATCGACGCGGCTGCCGTGCCGGCGGCAGGCCCACGTCCAGGGCAGGGAGCACCATCGAGCACCCGGGTGCCGCCGACCTCGTCCGCGGGCAGGTCGACATCGCAGCAGCCACACCCAGGTCGCATCTCCAGCCCGCTCACGTCCGTGATCCTCCCACCACGAGGGGGAGCCACCGACCACGGACCAGCAGCACGCCTCGGAGGAGGACTCCGATCGGCCAGCGCGGGTGCTGGGTGTGGCCCTACGATGAAGCATGGCGGCCACGGTGCAGGACCGGCTCGCGACCCTCTCCCACGGTTGGGAACGGAGCGGGGACCGGCGTGCGATCTTCGCGCAGTGCTACCTCATCATGACTGCGCGGGTGCGGGAGGCCATCGCGGCAGGGGAGTTCGTCGACGGCGTGTGGGTCACCCGCCTGCTCGACCGCTTCGCGGACTACTACTTCGATGCGATCGACGCGCACGCGATCCCCGACGCGCCCGTGCCGTGCCCCCCGGTCTGGGTCCGCGCTTTCGACGCCTGCACCGACCCGGGGTGCCACCCGCTGCGGGCACTGCTCCTGGGGATCAACGCGCACATCAACCACGACCTGGCCCTCGCGATCGTCGACGTCCTCCAGGACTGGGCCGATCTGGACGACGTCGCGAGGGAGACGCGCCGTGCCGACCACGAGCACGTCAACACCATCATCGAGGCCACGACGGATGAGGTGCAGCGTGACGTCGTGGCCCGGTGGGCTCCGGGGACCGCGATCCTCGACCTGGTGCTGGGCCCGCTCGACGAGTGGGTGTTCGGCGTCGCGGTGGAGTCCTTCCGCGGAAACGTGTGGGTCGACGCCATGACCGTCATGGCCCTCCCGACGGACGGCCGGGGTCCGACCCTGATCGCCATCGGACGTCGGGCGGACGAGGTGGCCGACGTGTTGACCTTCGGCCGCGGCCGCTCCTGACCGGCGCACACGGCTGGTGCAGCAGGTCGGGGGGCGAAGACGGCTGCGACCCCCGGACCGGGTGGGTCGGGGGTCGCGACCTGATGCGTCAGAGCACGTCGTGACCGGGGTGGGGCTCCGTGGGGATCGTCCCGAGACGACCGGCCTGGAAGTCCTCGAAGGCCTGCACCAGCTCGGCGCGGGTGTTCATGACGAACGGTCCGTATGCCGCGACGGGCTCACGGATCGGTCGACCACCCATGATGTAGAGATCCATGCTCGGGCTGCGGCTCTCCTGCGAGTCGTCCGCGGTGAACTCGATGACGTCTCCGCCGCCGAGGACCGCGAGCTGACCCATCGAGATCGGGCGCCGCTCACCGCCCACGCTCCCGCGCCCGTTGAGCGCGTAGACCAAGGCGTTGAACTCGGGGTTCCACGGCAGCTGCACCCGCGCGCCCGGGGCGATCGTGGCGTGCACGATCGAGATCGGGGTGTGGGTGACCCCCGGTCCCCGGAACCCGTCGACCTCACCGGCGATGACCCGCAGCAGCGCACCACCGTCGGGGCTGGAGAGCAACGCCACCTCTCCCCCGCGGATGTCCTGGTAGCGGGGATCGGACATCTTCATCGACGCTGGGAGGTTGACCCAGAGCTGCAGGCCGTGGAAGAGGCCGCCGCTGAGCACGAGCTCCTCGGGTGGGACCTCGATGTGGAGCAGGCCGGAACCGGCCGTCATCCACTGGGTGTCACCGTTGGTGATCACTCCACCACCACCGTTGGAGTCCTGGTGCACGAAGGTGCCGTCGATGATGTAGGTCACGGTCTCGAACCCGCGGTGCGGGTGCCAGGCGGTGCCCTTCGGCTCGCCCGGGGCGTAGTCGACCTGCCCCATCTGGTCCATGTGGATGAAGGGGTCCAGGGCGGTCAGGTCCACTCCGGCGAAAGCGCGGCGCACGGGGAAGCCCTCGCCCTCGAAGCCCGATGGTGCGGTCGTCACCGAGCGCACGGGCCGCGAGACCGCAGTCGGCTCGGGGTCGGAGACCCGCGGGAGGGTCAGGATGTTCTCTGTCGTCACGGCTGGCAATGGGATCACTCCTCGTGGTGCAGCCTCCGGTGTGGAGGTGACGGGTACAACGCTAGTTGATCATTCAACTATTCCGCGTGTCGAGCCGGGCGATCATGACCTGGATGGCGCCGGATGCCGTGACGTCGTGTCGATCGTGGCGGAGCCGATGACCCGCGTGCCGTCGTAGACCACCACCGACTGGCCGGGCGCGACGCCCCTGATCCGCTCGGACAGGGTGACCCTGAGACGATCCTCCGCGCGGTCCGGCGATCCATCCGCGCGGGCCGAGGAGGAACCGTCGCTCCCCTGACCGCGAGGCGCTCCACCCGAGGGTGGCACCACCTCGGCGGTCGCGGGCACCTCGGCGCCGTGTGCACGGACCTGGGCGCCCACACCCACCGTGCCCGAGGGAGGTGGCCCACACCAGCGCAGGTGACGGCCCTCGATGACGTCGACCCCGAGCAGGTCGGCCGTGCCGATCACGACACGGTTGCGCGGCGCGTCCACCTCCACGACGAAGCGGGGCGCCCCGTCGAGGGAGGAGCGTTCCAGACCCAGGCCGCGACGCTGGCCCACCGTGAAGCCGTGCGTGCCGCCGTGCCTCCCGACCACGGCCCCGCTCGTGGCGTCGACGAGCTCCCCCTCGCGCTCCCCCAGCCGGCGGTCGAGCCAGCCCCTGGTGTCCCCATCGGGGATGAAGCAGATGTCGTGGCTGTCGGGCTTGGCCGCGACGGAGAACCCTCGAGCGCTCGCCTCCTCCCGTACCTCGGGCTTGGTGGAGTCGCCCAGCGGGAAGAAGGACCGGGCGAGCTGGGCCTCGTCGAGCACCCCCAGCACGTAGGACTGGTCCTTGGCGTGGTCGACCGCCCGGTGCAGCTCGCGCCCGTTCGGCCCCTCGACGATGCGCGCGTAGTGTCCGGTGGCGACGGCGTCGAAGCCCAGGGCGACGGCCTTGTCGAGCAACCCGGCGAACTTGATGCGCTCGTTGCACCGCAGGCACGGGTTGGGCGTGCGCCCGGCGGCGTACTCGGCGACGAAGTCCTCGACCACGTCGCGCTCGAAGCGGCCGGCGAGGTCCCACACGTAGAACGGGATGCCCAGCCGGTCAGCCACCCGGCGCGCGTCCCCGGCATCCTCGATGGTGCAGCACCCCCTCGCCGACTCCCGGAGCGTGGCGGCGGAGCGCGAGAGGGCGAGATGGACCCCGACGACCTCGTGGCCGGCCTCGATCATCCGGGAGGCCGCCACGGCGGAGTCGACGCCACCGGACATCGCTGCGACGACGCGCATCACGCCACCCGGCTGGCCCGCCGGGCCCGCTCGACGACGGTGGGCAGCGCCGCGAGGAACGCGTCGACATCGGCGTCGGTCGAGGTGTGTCCGAGCGAGAGCCGCAGAGCCCCACGGGCCTCGCTCTCGGAGTAGCCCATCGCCAACAACACGTGGCTGGGCTGGGGCACCCCGGCCTGGCACGCGGAGCCGGTGCTGCACTCGACGCCCGCTGCGTCGAGCAGGTAGAGGAGGGAGTCACCCTCGCACCCGGGCACGAGGAGGTGGGCATTTCCGGGCAGTCGCCCGGTGCCGTCCCCGGCCGTCCAGCACCCGCTCACCGTGATGCCGAGCCCGAGGGAGAGCGCGCCCTCGACGAGGCGGTCACGCAGCGTGAGCACGCGCTTGGCCTCGACGTCGCGGTGGGCGACCGTCTCCTCGAGGGCGACGGCGAAGGATCGGATGCCGGGCGCGTCCAGGGTGCCGCTGCGCACCTGCCGCTCCTGACCGCCACCGTGGGAGAGCGGCACGAGCGTGGCATCGCGCCGGGCGAGCAGCGCTCCGATGCCGAGCGGGCCGCCGACCTTGTGCGCACTCACCGTCATCAGGTCGGCGCCCGATTCGTCGAAGCGCACCGGCAGGTGACCCACGGCCTGCACGGCATCGGTGTGGAAGGGCACGCCGGCAGCCCGGGAGGCCTCCGCGAGGCCGGCAACCGGTTGCACCGTGCCGACCTCGTTGTTGGCCCACATCACGCTCACCAGCGACACCTCGTCGCGATGGCGTTCCAGCACCGAGCGGAGCTGGTCGACCTCGACGTGCCCGCACCGGTCAGGCTCGAGCCAGGTCACCTGTGCGCCCTGCGCCGCGAGGAACTCCACCGGATCCAGCACGGCGTGGTGCTCGGTGCCGCCGACAACGAGCCGGGTTCGCGCGGGATGGGCAGCCAGCCGGGCGGCATACGTGCCCTTGACGGCGAGGTTGTCGGCCTCGGTGCCACCGGAGGTGAAGACCACCTCCGAGGGCCGCGCGCCCAGCGCAGCCGCAATGCGTTCGCGGGACTCCTCGACCACCGCGCGGGCGGCACGACCGGAGGTGTGCAGCGAGGACGCGTTGCCGACGATGCCAGCCTGCTCGGTGAGCGCCTCGAGCGCAGCCGGCAACATCGGGGTCGTCGCCGCGTGGTCGAGGTAGTGGGTCACGATCACCCAGTCTACGGTCGTGCCGTCAACCCGAGACGAGTGTGAACACGCCGGGGATCCCCGGCGTGTTCACACGCGTCTGGGTCAGGGCTCAGCCCTTGCGCTTGGTGACGGCCTCGGTGGCCTGGGGCAGCACCGCGAAAAGGTCCCCGACGACGCCGAAGTCGACGAGCTCGAAGATCGGCGCCTCCTCGTCCTTGTTGACCGCGATGATCGTCTTGGAGGTCTGCATGCCGGCGCGGTGCTGGATGGCACCGGAGATCCCGGCGGCGACGTAGAGCTGGGGCGAGACCTGCTTGCCGGTCTGCCCGACCTGGTTGCTGTGCGGATACCAGCCGGCATCCACCGCTGCGCGACTCGCGCCGACGGCCGCGCCGAGGGAGTCGGCGAAGGCCTCGACGGGGGTGAAGTCGCCCGCAGTGCCGCGCCCGCCGGAGACGACGATGGCCGCCTCGGTGAGCTCCGGGCGCCCGGTGGCCTTCTTGGGCTGGGAGTCGGTGATCCGCGCCGCCTTCGCCGAGTCGCTCAGCGTGATCTCGACCTTCTCGACCGTGCCCGCAGCCGGTGCCGCCTCGATCGTCGCGGAGTTGGGCTTGACCGCGATGATCGGTGTGCCGTGGGTGACGGTCGCGACGACGCTGAACTCTCCGGCGAAGACGGACTGCGTGGTCTGGATGCCGCCGTCGACCGACTGCACGTCGATCGCGTCGGTGATCAGACCCGAGTCGGTCTTGATCGCCAAGCGGGCCGCGATCTCCTTGCCCGACGCGTTGCTCGGAATGAGGACGGCTGCGGGAGAGACCTTCTCGACGAGGGCGGCGAGGATCTCGGCCTGCGGGGCGACGAGGTATGCCGCGGCATCGGCATCGTCGATGACGTAGACCTTCTCCGCGCCGTACTTCGCCAGGGTCACCTGGGCCTTGTCGGCTCCGGGCCCGATGTGCACCGCCGACGGCTCGCCGAGGCGGCGAGCGATCGTGAGGAGCTCTGCGGTGGCCTTGCGGAGGCGGCCACCTGCGTGGTCGACGAGGACGAGTACTTCAGCCATGGTGTCGTTTCCTACGGTCGTGGTCTCGGGAGTTGCTCAGATGAACTTCTGGGAGACGAGGAACTCGGCGAGCTTGGTGCCACCGTCTCCCTCGTCCTTGACGAGCTGACCCTGCTGGCGCGGGGGCCGCTGGGCGAAGGACACGACCGAGGTCCAGGCTGCGCCCAGCCCGACGAGGGACGGGTCGACCCCCAGGTCGGCGAGGCTCCACGTCTCGACGGGCTTCTTCTTCGCGGCCATGATGCCCTTGAAGTTGGGGAAGCGCGCGTCAGCGATCTGCTCGGTGACCGAGACGACGGCGGGAAGCGCTGCGCTGATCTCTACGTGACCGTCTTCTGTCATCCGCTCGCCAGAGACGGTGCCGTCACTGACCTTCAGCGTGCGAAGGAAGGTTGCCTGTGCCATGCCCAAGCGTTCTGCGAGCATTGCCGGGATCGCGGCGGTGCGCCCATCCGTTGACTCGTTGCCCGCAATGACGAGGTCGAATCCGCGGGAGCCAAGCGCAGCAGCGAGCGCTGCAGAGGTTTGGAGAGCATCCGAGCCGCCGAGGGCGTCGTCAATGATGTGGATGCCAGCATCCGCTCCCATCGCGAGGGCTTTGCGGATGGCGTCGAGAGCATTCTTTGGCCCCATCGTGACGGCCGTGATCTCAGCGCCGCCCCCCGATTCCTTGGTTTGCAGGGCGACTTCGACGGCTTTTTCGTTGATCTCATC
>JBDTDY010000419.1:0-3797 GCA_039922835.1 Ornithinibacter sp. | reverse complement strand
GGTGCGGCGCCCCGGGAAGGTGCGCCGCGGCATACAGCTCGGGTCCTCGTGTGCCCACGAGGGCGTACTGCACGTCGAGCACCCGCACGGCGCCGCGCGAGAGGGCGACCGCCAGGTCGGCTGGGCTGATCAGTGCGCTCACCAGCCCATCCAACCCCGCAGCGCGATCGGGGACAACCGCAAGATGAGAGGACTGCGAGAGGGGAGAATGGCATACGTGTCAGATCGTGTGCGGCTGGTGATGGTCCACGGGTCCCAGCTCAGCGGGGCCCAGTGGTGGCGGTATGCCGCCCTGCTCGGCCCCGACGTCGACCTCGTCGTGCCAGACCTGCCCGCGCACGGCACCCGGCGGGGCGAGGAGTTCACCTGGGAACGGGCGCTGGCCGTCATCGACGAGGCCGTCGAGGGCGGGGACCCGGAGGTACCGGTGGTGCTCGTGGGCCACAGCCTGGGTGGGTACCTGGCCATGGCGTGGGCGGCAGGCCGCCCGACACGCCTCGCCGGGCTGGGCCTGCTCGGCGCCTCGGCGGTGCCCGCCGGCCCTGGCGCCGCGCTCTACCGTTTGATCGCCCGGGTCGAGCAGCGGCTCGGCGTCGGGCGCCTGTCCCGCACCCTGGACCGCCAGTGGGACACGCTGTTGCCCGAGGAGTTCGCCAACGTGCTGAAGGAGGCGGGCTACGGGTTCGACGGGATCCCCGCGGCGTGGGCGGGGGTGATGGGTCTCTGCCGGCCGGAGATGCTCGCCGAGGTCACGGCCCCCGTGCTGCTCGTCAACGGCCAGCTCGACCAGCTGCGCGTCGACGTCAAGGTCTTCGCGCGGGCCGCGAGGTCGGCCCGATGGGTGCGCGTGGTGACGGTGCCGCGGGCTCTGCACGTCGCTCCCCTGACCCACCCCCACGAGGTGGCGGCCGCGTTGTGGGAGCTCGTCAGCGCTGCTCGGGCCTGATCGCCACCGCGCCGCCCACCGCGAGCAGGTGGGGTGTGGCGTCGCACCACACGGGCAGCACGTCCAGAAGGCGCTGCCCCGGGGCGGTGCTCCAACCCAGGCGGTTGGCCGGCCACGCCCGGGGGTGGAGGGTGCCGAAGTGGATCGGCAGCACGTGCCGAGCCCCGCTGAGCGCGGCGGCCTCCGCGGCCTCGGTCGGCCCCATGTGTCCCGGCGACAGCGTGGGCCCCCACCCGCCCACGGGGAGCAGGGCGAGGTCGATGGGCGCCCCGGCGATCTCGGGCAGGTCCACGATCTGCGGGTGCAGCGAGGTGTCGCCGGCGAACCACACCACGACCCCGCCGCCGCGCACGAGCATCCCCACTGCGCCGTTGGGTCGGTGCGGCATCGGGCGGGCGCTGTGGTCGGCCCGCACGAGGCGGACCTCCACGCTCTGCCCGACGGGCACCCACTGCTCGGCGGCGATGTCGGGCGCGGACAACCCCCGGGCCCTGGCCCACACCGCGTTGACGGGCGCGGTCAGGACTGGCGCGTGCCCCACCCGGCGCAGCGACGGCAGGTCCGCGTGGTCGTGATGGAGGTGCGAGAGCAGCACGGCATCCACCTCGCTCACGTGCGGGTGCACCGGGAGGTCGGTGCGGCGGCGGAGCACCCCGAGCCGGGGGCGCAGCACCGGGTCGGTGAGGAGGCGGGTGCCGGCGAGGTCGAGCACCACGGTGGAGTGCCCGAGCCAGGTGGCGCGGACCCCGTCGCGTCGCGCCGTCGCCTCGCCGGTCACGTCCTCAGCCCTGGGCCGACGATGCGGTCAGCCCGGTGACGACGTCGCGCAGGGTCGGGTGCTCGACGTCCGACGCGGTGGCCCAGTAGGCGCGGCGCAGGTATGCCGTACCTGGGTCCTCGTCCACGCGCCCGTCATCGCACCCGAGGTAGCGTCCGCCGCCGAGCCTGACCATGAACGCCCCGGCAGCGACGTCCCACGAGTTCGTGTGCAGGTCGAACGTCGCGTCGGCGCGACCCGTCGCGACCTGGGCCAGGCCGAGGGCGCCGCTGCCGAGGGTGCGCACGGCACCATAGGCGCGCACGAGCCGCCCGCTCGCCGCCAGCGCGTCGTCACCATTGGTCTCGAGGTCGATGCCGCGAGGGAAGGTCGAGAGGACGAGCGCGTCGATCTCCCGCTCGACCCGGCGCGGGCGCGCAGGCGCACCGTTGAGGGTCACCCCGGTGACGTCGGCGGCATACACCTCGCCGAGAGCGGGCGCGGAGATGACACCAGCGACGACGACCCCGTCCACGGCAGCGGCGATCGAGATGCACCAGAACGGGAGCCCGTGGCTGAAGTTCACCGTCCCGTCGATGGGGTCCACGTGCCACGTCACGCGGCCACTGCCGGACGCGCCACCCTCTTCACCGAGGACGACGCTCTGTGGCACGGCGTCGGTGAGCGCCGCGCGAAGGATGCGTTCGGAGGCGAGGTCGTGCTCCGTGACGAGGTCGTGCGGACCGCCCTTGTGCACCACCGTCATCGGACGCCGGAAGACGTCGACGAGGTATGCCGCACTGCGGGCTGCCGCGTCGTGTGCCACCTCACGGAGCAGGAGCGACTCGTCGCGTTCGACTGCTGAGGACGTCACGGGGTGTCGGTGGCGACCGGCATGAGCCAGGCGCGTCCCTCCTCGAAGCCCACGTCGAGGAAGTCGCCCTGCACGAAGGTCTCGTGCGCGTGCGGGTCGGCCACGGAGACGACGAGGTTGCCCGCCTCGGTCTCGATGTCGTACTCGATCGCCGCGCCGTAGAAGATGGAGGAGAGGACTCGCCCGACCGAGCCTGCAACGGCGCGTCCCTCCGTGGAGGTGAGCCGCACCGACTCCGGCCGGACCATGAGCGTCACGGCCTCGCCGGCTCGAACCCCCGGGTGCGTGGGGACCCTCCATCGCTGGCCGAGGACCCCGACGTCGGCGCCGGTGTCGGTGACCTCATGGACGTCGACGTCGAGGAAGTTGGCGCGTCCGATGAAGTCCGCCACGAACACCGAAGCAGGGTGTCGATAGATCTCCTGCGGGGTATCGACCTGTTCGATCACACCGACGTTCATCACGACGATCCGGTCCGACATGGTCATCGCCTCGTCCTGGTCGTGCGTGACGAAGATGGTCGTGATGCCCAGACGGCGCTGGAGGCGGCGGATCTCGCCTCGCATCTGGACCCGGAGCTTGGCATCGAGGTTGGACAACGGCTCGTCGAAGAGGAGCACCTTGGGGCGCATCACGAGGGCGCGGGCCAACGCGACGCGCTGTTGCTGACCACCGGACATCTGGTGCGGTGCCCGATCTCGGTAGGGGCCGAGGTTCATCGACGTCAGCGCGGTCTCGACCTCCTCGGTGACGCGAGCCGAAGGGAGCTTCTGGAGCTTCAGGCCGTAGGCGACGTTGTCGAAGACGGTCATGTGGGGAAACAGGGCGTAGGACTGGAAGACCATCGCCATCGGCCGCTTGTTGGGGGCCACCTTGTTGATCACGTCGTCATCGAGGGTGATCTCGCCGGCCGTCGGCGTCTCGAAGCCGGCGATCATCCGCAGCGTCGTCGTCTTGCCGCAGCCCGACGGCCCGAGCAGCGAGACCAGCTCGCCCGCCTCGAGCGCCAGGTTGAAGTCTTCGACGGCCGTGAAGCCGCCGAACGAACGGGAGACATTGCGCAGCACCAGCGGGCTCATCGCCGCCCTTTCACGCCGCCGTCCGCCGCAGCATGAAGTCGCGACCCAGCAAGCGGAAGCCGATCAGGATCAGGACGACGGTGACGAAGACGAGGATGAGGCCGATCGCGGCCAGCATCTCGAAGTTGCCCTCGTCGCTCT
>JBDTDY010000418.1:0-6581 GCA_039922835.1 Ornithinibacter sp. | reverse complement strand
ACGCGGCATGAGCATGCGGTGCGCACGACAGATCAGTGCCTTCATGTGTTGCCATGAATACCGAGGGGCAGATGGCGCTCAGGGACGTGAAGAATCACCTCTGGGAGGTTGTCGACACGGTGGAGCGCGAGCACGACCGCGTGGTGATCACCACACACGGCCGCCGCCCGGCGGTGGTCGTCCTCTCGATCGAGGACCTCGAGGAAGGCTGTCCCGGCTGCCGGAGAAGGCGGCGACAGCGGTGGAGGAGTTCATCTATGGTCCGCTGGTCGAGCACCCCCGCAGGGTTGACGAGGCCCTGCGCTTCGACCTCGAGGGACTTCACAGCGCTCGGCGCGGCGACGTCCGCATCATCTACCGGATCACCGATCGCGTGACGATACTGGCCATCGAGCACAGTGCCGACGCCTATCGGAAACACTGACTCCTCGCGGCAGGAGCGGTGAACGGTTCACCGCGTGTCGTCAGGCACAGTCGTCGCCGCCTGGATGGCCGTGCTGTTACGGACCCGCTTTGACCACTTGGCGCCGAAGAACCGGTCGGGCGGAGTAGGACCTCGTGGTGTACGCAGGGCGGAGCCTCTGCTGCCCCGGTATGGCGTCCCCTGGGGCAGACTGGAGGCATGGCCCGTCCTCCCGTGCCGTCCAAACCCTGTGCCCGATGCGGTCGAACCATCACGTGGCGCAAGGTCTGGGCTAGGGACTGGGACTCGGTGCGCTGGTGCTCGGACAACTGCCGCAAGCACGGCATTGGCGATGTCGACCGGCAGCTCGAGGCCTCCTTGGAGTCGCTGCTCGACGGGCGGTCAGCCAGCGCCTCGGTGTGTCCGTCGGAGGCGGCGCGTGCCGTCGGCGCGGACGACTGGTCCGAGCTGATGGAGCCTGCGCGGATGGCCGCTCGACGCCTGGTGGCCAAGGGGCGCGCCGAGATCACCCAGGGCGGACAGGTCATCGATCCCAGCAGGTTCAGGGGTCCGATCCGCGTGCGGAGACCCCGATGAGTGCCACCGCCGGGGCAGCGCGACCGGGCACCATGCTGCCCACCCCGTCCGTCGGCGAAGAGGTCGCGTGGGTGCAGCGTCACCTCGGCCACCTCGCGCTCGAGCCCGAGGTGAGCGCCAGCCCCGAGTTTCGCGGCGGGCAGAGCGCGGCCGACATCGCCCTGGCGACCTTCGACGTGACGGGGTACGCACGGGCTCGAAACGAGGTCTGGCCCGAGCGCGCGCGCGGAGCCAGCCGCCTGAGCCCCTACATCCGTCACGGTCTCATCGACCTGCCCACGCTGTGGGCGCACGTCGCCGCCGGGCCCGTGGGCGACCGTGAGAAGTACCGCGACGAGCTGCTCTGGCAGGAGTACGCCCGCCACCTGCACGCCCGGCTCGGCGACGCCATGCGTCAGCCGCTGCGCTACGAGCCTCCCCGCCGCGAGCGCGTCGGGCAGTGGGGCTGGAACCGCGAGATGGCGTGCGTGGACCTTGCCGTGGGAGAGCTCGAGACCAACGGCTGGCTGGTCAACCAGACCAGGATGTGGCTCGCCTCGCAGTGGTCCGTGCGAGCCGGGTTCGACTGGCGGGACGGGGCTGAGCACTTCGAGCGCCACCTGCTCGACGGGTCGGCGGCCGCCAACCTGCTGGGTTGGCAGTGGACCGTCGGCACCGGCACCGGCAAGCCGTACGGCTTCAGCCGCTGGCAGGTGCGCAAGCGCGCCCCCGGCCTCTGCGAGACCTGCCCGCTCAACGACCACTGCCCCATCGACGGCTGGCCCGACTCCCATGGCGGGCCCACGGTGCCTGACCAGGACCCCCGACTGCGCGCAGACCCCAGCGCAGACGTGACCGCCGGGCCGGCAACGGTTCAGAAGCTCGACAGTGGTCACACCCCCGAGGCGGTGTGGGTGACGTGGGAGTCACTCGGCGACAGCGATCCGGCGCTCGAGGCCCATCCCGACCTGCCAGCCGTGCTCGTCTTCGACGAGAGGCTCCTGGAGGTCCGGCGACTCTCGGGCAAGCGTCTCGTCTTCGTCGCCGAGACCCTGGCCGACCTCGCCACCCGCCGCGACGTCGAGGTGCACCTCGGCGACCCGGCCACGGTGCTCGCCGGTCGCCGGCTGGCCGCCACCGCCGCTCCGGTGCCGGGGTGGCGCCGGCTCGCCACCCGGCTCGAGGTCGAGCGACATCCGTGGCCGTGGCTCGTGCGCCCCGGTTCCGGCCCTGTCACGAGCTTCACCGCGTGGCGTCGCTCGAGCGGCGCCCCCACGACGGGTGCGGCTCGCAAGGGCTCGCGACGGCCCCGTCGCTGAGGCGCGCTGCGCTGGAAGCAGTCCCATCATCGCTCTTGATCGGGGCCCTGCCGCGCTCCTGAACGCGGATCCCAAACCGCCTCCATGGACTCAGCAGCGGCATGCTCAGCCCTCTCGCTCTTACCATCCTGCTCCTCGTACTAGGGTCGGAAGGGTTCGCCCGCAGGGGAAGCGTGCACGTAGCACTCCACGATGCGGCTTGCACGAACGAGAGGAACCTCAAATGTGGTGGCTCATTCTCGGGGCATCGAGCATCGTTTCGGCTGCGATCGTCGTTGGACGGCGTCGCACCTCGTCCTCGGCATCATCTGTCGAGCGCGGCAGCCGTTCCGCGCTCGATCCTGCGCGATCCCGGGGCCGACGCGGTGGTGGCGAGGGATACCACGCGGGCGGCTGGGTCGGTATCGGCCTGGCGGACCCACTCCCTGGACAACACGAGCGCAGGTAGATCCCCGCCCTCTTGCTCGCGCGACAACGCCCTATGGCCGCGGCATAAGCGGATAGCCGATGGCGCGGGTCACGGCGCGCTGACTACGCTCCGACGATGCCCAGTCCGGATGGTTTCGACTACGTCGTGCGCAGTGACCAGGTAGTGATCAGCCATCGCGGTGTCATCGCCACCACGCTGCGCGGAAGGCGCGCCCAGCTCTTCCTCGAAGACGTCGAGTCCGAGGACCCTCAAGAGCTGATGGCCAGACTTACCGGCAACTACCGGCGTGGAAACGAACGTCAGGCGCGGAGACATCCGCGCAAGGAGCGCCGCTGAGCAGCTCTCCTCCCACGCGCCACCGCGACCGGTCAACGGCAGGAGAGGACGTCGCCTATTGGTTGATGTGCGTGATGCAGCACCTTTGCACGCTGTACGCAAAGCTCGCCATCTCCCCAGCCGCGGTGGCGGGTTGCTGATCCCGTCGGGTGCCTGCCGGATGGTTGAGTTGGTTGCCGTGATGCATGCAGGCTTACGTCCGGGCCCAGTTCGTCGCGGTCGACCAGCGCGGAGTCAGCGCGATGCCTGACGCGCTCGACTTCGCCACAGCCGCTGGGATACCGATCGCGGGTAACGCCGCAGTCGGGTCGAGTTTTGTCACGGCGCGCGGAGTGGGATGCGGGATGATCGACCTGTGCGGAAAGTGATGCGTTCGGTTGCCCTGCTGGCACTGGCGGTGTTGGCCGTCGGGTGCTCCGCCAACGAGGCCGGCCACGCGTTCGTCGTCCCAGAGGGGTTCACCCAGTCCGGGATCTCGGTGACGCCGGGGTCGACCGCTGTCGTGGGTCTAGGCATGTTGCAGCTCGCCGACAGGGACGAGACGGCGAAACTTCTGACATTGGCAGTTCAAGGCGACCACGCTTCGGCGAAGGCAGGACGAGTTCTGGGGGTGAAGGTTTATCCGATCCGCGACAGCGGAGGCATCGGCGCGATCACCACGGCTGATCTATCGGGAATGGACGGAAACAGCGGCTGGCAACTGACACCACCAGATGGCGCCGTCATCAGGGGTGAAGTACCACTCGGGGTGGCCGTCGTGGTGCTCGCCGACTCGGTGGGATCCTGGTCATCGGACACGCTGGTGATCGACTACATGATGGACGGGCACCGACAGCGACAAAGCATCGCGATCGGTGCCGGTGTCTGCGTCATCAACGGAGCCGACCAGGACTGCGACCCGAGCCGAGCGGGCTCGAAGTAGCACTCCGTCAGCGGCAACAGCGGTAGACGCGTCACGATGTTTTCGCCTCGTCGACAGGGGTAGCGTCGTCGCGTGATCACGCTGCCGCCCGTGTCTGTCCGGTATCAGAGTTGGTCTGATGAGCGGCGTCTCCCGCGCGCGCGGCAGGTCGGGTAAACACCTCATATTGATGACAGGTCGGATTGGATCTCACTTCAGAGCCACCTCCGCTGGACGGCGGTGTCATAGCGTCCAAGCATCGCGCCCGCTGAGGGAGCGCGGCGTGGACAATGGCGGAGCCCAGGGCGAGTTGGCGCGTAGAGCGCAAGCTGGTCACCTTGCAGCCGGGACGTTCCTACCCCCTCTACGGGTGGACGCGGGACAACAGCAGCTCCACCGGGGACGTGACGTTCACTCTCGCCGACCTCGAACAGCTCAATCCAGGCCAGGTCCGCTACCTCGTCGGCTACGACGAAAAGCGCGAGGAACACGTCTACGAGATCGGTTCACCGATCACCATCCGCGCCGACTCCTGCAGCGAGTGACCACGACCCAAGTGCGGCACGTACGGACGTTGATGGGCTGCGTAGCGCGGACGCCAGGCCGGGTTGCTCGTTCTGACGAAGGTGGCACACGTTGATCTGGCGCGGCAGTCCGGTCAGCAAGCGCCTTGGTGCGGCAGTCTGCTCACATGGTTCTGCGGGGCCGGTGGGTCGTGGTGTTGGCCACGCGCGGCCCGCTAGGTTGTGACGACCGTGGTCGCTGTGCTTCGGGGAATGGCAAAGGGGGGTCTGGCGGCAGATGGACACGTCGACGGCAGGACTGGCGATCTCTACGCGCGGTCTCCGCAAGACCTACCGGACCCGACACGGCAAACAGGTCGCCGTGGCAGGGCTCGACCTGGACGTGCCTGTGGGCGGGGTCCACGGCTTCCTCGGGCCCAACGGCTCGGGTAAAACGACCTCGATCCGGATGCTGCTCGGCCTGATCCACGCTGACGCCGGCACGATGCGCATCTTTGACCGCGAGGTGCCGCAGTTCCTGCCTGACGTCGTGGGCAGGGTCGGGGCGATCGTGGAGTCACCGAAGTTCTTCCCGAACTTCACCGGACGCAAGAACCTCAGCTTGCTCGCGGACGCGATCGGTGCGCCTCACGCCAAGGTCGACGAGGTGCTCACCCAGTCCGGCTTGGGCGACCGCGGCAAAGACCGCTTCAAGGCCTACTCGCTGGGCATGAAGCAGCGTCTGGCCATCGCGGCCACCTTGCTGAAGTCTCCCGACCTACTCATCTTCGACGAGCCAACCAACGGTCTTGACCCTGCAGGCATCCGGGAGATCCGTGACACGATGCGCGCCTTGGCCGACAGCGGGCGAACTGTGCTGGTCAGCAGCCACATTCTGGGCGAGGTCGAGCAGGTGGCCGACACGGTCTCGATCATCGGCCACGGCCGCCTGCTCGCCTCCGGCAGGGTCGCCGAGATCATCGGCACCCAGGCGGCCACGTCGGTCCGGGTCGGAATCGCCGACCGCGAGGGCGCCATCCGGGTCCTGACCGCGGCCGGCCTGATGGTCCGAACCGACGGCGAGCTCCTCGTCGTGGACGGCGTGGCCGACCCAGCAGACATCACTTGGCGGCTGGCCCAGCACGACCTGTTCGTTCGAGAGCTCGTGCCGGTGCGCGCAGACCTAGAGTCAGTGTTCCTCCAGCTGACCGCGGACGACGCGGTGGAACCGGATTCGCGCACCGACGGAGCGGGTCGATGACCCGCCTGGTGCGCGTCGAGCTTCGGCGGCTGTTCTCCCGCAGGCTCACCTTCCTTGCCATCTTCGCCGCCTTCGTCCTCGCCGGCATCGTCGTGTTCGCCACGGCCATGGACGCCAAGCCACTTTCTGGAGTCGAGCTCCAGCAGCAGGAGCAGATGTACCAGCAGGCGCTCAAGGACTGGAAGGAAAACGGGCCAGAGATGGTCAAGAGCTGCCTGGCGGATCAAGCAAGTCAGCAGCAGATCGACCCGACCGCGGACTTCGGGTGCGACCAGATGAACCCGACACACGAGAACTTCGGCAAGCCGCAGCCCAACGTCAAAGAGCTGATGCCGCTGAATCTGCAGACCTCGGCATACCTGCTCTCGTTCATCGCCTTCCTCCTGGGCGCGGGCTTCGTCGCAGCTGAGTTCAGCACAGGAGCCATCGCGACCTGGCTGACCTTCGAGCCGCGTCGACTCCGCGTCTATGCCAGCAAGCTGATCGCGGCCGGGATGTCAGTGACCCCGCTGGCGATCGTGGTCATCGCGATCATCACCGCCGGCACGTGGGTCATCTGCAGCGCCTGGGGCAGCACCGCGTTGACCAGCGCCCAGGGCGGCGACCTCCTGCTCTCGGGACTACGGGTGGTCACGCTGACTGCAGCCGCGGCGTTGGTCGGAGCGGCCACCGGCATGCTGTTGCGCCACACAGCCGCCGTGATCGGCGCAGCGATGGCCTACATCGTGCTGGTCGAAGGAGTCTTCCCGAACCTGCTTCAGAATCTTCAACCGTGGCTGGTCACCAATAACATCGACGCATGGGTCGCCAATGGCACGACGTACTATGCAAAGACGTGCCGCACTCAGCCAG
>JBDTDY010000417.1:0-2556 GCA_039922835.1 Ornithinibacter sp. | reverse complement strand
ACCCCGTAGGCGTGGAAGAGCGGCAGCGCGATGAGGAAGGTCTCCCGGCCCTCCTGCAGACCGGGCACCCACGCCCGGCCCTGCTCGACGTTGGCGACGAGGTTGCGGTGGCGCAGGGGCACGCCCTTGGGGACCCCCGTCGTGCCCGAGGTGTAGAGCAGGAGGGCGACGTCCTCGGCATCCGGTCGCGGTTGCGAGGGGTCCAGGGGTGGCGACGTGAGGAGGTCGTGCCACTGGAGCGCGCCCGGGGCGGGAGCGGTGAGCTGTTGGCGTGCCGCCCTCGCCTTGGCGACGGGGAGCCGAAGCGCGAGGCGCGAGCGCCACGGCAGCTCGCTCGTGAGGTCGATCGCCACGACGTGCTCCAGGCTGGAGGAGGCCCGCAGCTCCTCGACCACCGGCACGACCTTGTCCCAGACGATGGCGACCCGGGCCCTGTGGTCGATGAACGGCAGGCGCAGTTCACCCGCGGTGTAGAGGGGGTTGTGCTCCACGACAGTGGCGCCCAGGCGCAGCACCGCGAAGAACGCGATGACGTTCTGTGGGCAGGTGGGCATGACGAGAGCGACGCTGTCCCCTGCTCCGACACCGAGGCGGCGCAGCCCCTCGGCCACGCGGCTGACCTTGTCGCCGATCTCGGCCCACGTCGTGCTCGCCCCGAGGAACTCCAGCGCCGTCCGATCGGGCCACCGGGAGAGCGTGGTGTCGAGCTGGTCGATGAGGGTGGTGTCGCCGTGCTCGAGGTGGAGCGGCACCCCGGGGCCGTAGGAGGCGGCCCACACGGGGTCTGGGATCGACATGGTGGGAGTGGTCCTCACTGCTGCGTGCTCGGGGGTTTCGCGGTTCTGGCCAACCTACCGTCCGGTGGCGGCATACGCTGGCGTCCATGGGCGCCCGCAGCATCCCCCCGCCTCCGCTGCCGGTGCGGCGCGTGCTCCATGTGATGTGGCCGGTCGTGGGGGTTGTCCTCACCTTGCTGCTGACGCCGCTGGTCGTCGTGGGCGCGTTCACGGTGGTCCTGGACCGGCGTGCTCGCCTCTTTCGGGTGGCGTGCCTCGCGATCATCCTCATGTGGGTCGACATCCGGATGCTCATGACGTGCTGGACGCTGTGGGCCAGGAGCCCGGACGGATCGTCGCCGACGTGGCGCGAGGACCACGAGCGGCTGCTCTCCCAGGCGCTGGACTCGCTGATGTACTACTCGCGGCGGTGGGTCGGGCTGGAGGTGCGACTGACCGACCGGATGCACTTCGGGTCCGACAGCGAGCCCCTGATCGCCCTCGCCCGGCACGCCGGTCCCGCTGACTCGCTCGCCGTCGCGTGGCTCCTCTCACGCACAGCGGGGCGTCTGCCACGGATCGTCCTCGCCGAGGCGCTGCGTTGGGACCCGGGGGTCGACACGATCCTGACCCGACTGGACTCCTTCTTCGTGCCGTCGGGCTCTGGTGCCGGCGACGACCGACTGGCCGGCGTGTCGACCATGGCCTCGTCGATGAGCGAGGGTGACGTCTTCCTGATCTTCCCGGAGGGCCAGAACTGGACTCCGTCGCGCCGGGCCCAGATCATCGACCGCCTCCGTCTACGAGGTGAGACGGAGCGCGCCCGCAGGGCCGAACAGCTGCGAAACGTGTTGCCGCCCAAGACACGTGGGGCTTGGGCTGCGCGCTCGGCCCGACCGGGGGCGGACGTCATGGTCGTGGCGCACGCGGGCTTCGGGGGGCTCTCGACGCCCCGGCTGATCTGGGACGCGCTGCCGTTCACCGACAGGCCGTTCCTCGTCAAGACCTGGACGTATGCCGCGGACACGGTGCCGCTGGACCCCGAGGACTTCGCGCAGTGGCTCGACGAGCACTGGACCACGGTCGATGCGTGGGTGGAGGACAACAAGGACCGCCGCGGTGATGGCGCCGCCCACGAGGTCGCCGACAGTGACAGCCAGCAGGGGAGCAGCGGATGAGACGCCGACCGATGACGCTCGTGGTCGTCGCCGTGACCGTGACGTCCCTCGCCGTGGTGGGGGTCCTCACGGGCACGGGCGGAGCACGCGACAATGCCAACGGGTCGATTCCCGTGGGGAGTCTGGGCGACATCAACGGAAGCTGGGTCGCGGGAAACGACTTCGGTGCGCCCGCCCCCGTGGTCGGCACGGTGAGCCTGACGATCGCCGACGGGTTCGTCCTCGTCGAGACCGGGTGCAACACCGGGAGGGCGAAGGCGTCCGTGGTCGACAGCAGGCTGGTCCTCGAAGAGCTCGCGACCACGCGCAAGGCGTGCCCCCCACCCCTTGCGGAGCAGGAGACGTGGGTGGTGGAGATGGTCACCAACAGCCCGCGACTGGAGCTGTCGGGGCCCTACCTGTCGCTGCACTGGGGCGCGAACGAGGAGTTCTGGCTCGGCCTCGAGCAGGTCGAGGACACCCCGACCACCTGAGCTAACGAAGCCTTGCGAAAAATCGATACACCGACCCAGAAAACCTGCGAAGACGTCGCCGCGTTGCTGGGTATTGCGCTCGCCCGCACGGTGAAATCCATTGCAGTGATTGGCGATCAGGGCTTCGTG
>JBDTDY010000416.1:0-9355 GCA_039922835.1 Ornithinibacter sp. | reverse complement strand
GATGAACGCGGGGAAGTCCTCGACCTCGATCTTCCAGATCGCCTCCATGCCGAGCTCGGGATACTCCAGCACCTCGACGCTGCGGATGCAGTCCTGGGCGAGGCGAGCGGCCGGTCCCCCGATCGAGCCGAGGTAGAACCCCCCGTGGGTGTGGCATGCGTCGGTGACCTGCTGGCTCCGGTTTCCCTTCGCGAGCATCACCATCGAACCACCCGCGGCCTGGAACCGGTCGACGTAGGAGTCCATCCGCCCAGCGGTCGTCGGCCCGAAGGAGCCCGACGGCATCCCCTGCGGGGTCTTGGCCGGCCCCGCGTAGTAGACCGGGTGGTCGCGCAGGTATGCCGGCATTTCCTCGCCCGCGTCGAGCCGCTCCTTGATCTTGGCGTGCGCGATGTCGCGGGCCACGACCAGCGGACCGGTGAGCGAGAGCCTGGTCTTGACCGGATGCCGGGAGAGCTCGGCGAGGATCTGCGACATCGGCCGGTTCAGGTCGATCTCGACCACGGCGCCCTGCCCGGTGCTCGAGGCTCCGACTGCGTCGTCGAGGGCGTCGTGGGTCTGGTCGGGCAGGAAGCGTGCCGGGTCGGTCTCGAGCTGCTCGATGAAGACGCCCTCGGGGGTGATCTTGCCGAGCACCTGTCGATCGGCCGAGCAGGACACGGCGATGGCGACCGGGAGGGACGCGCCGTGCCGCGGGAGGCGCACCACGCGCACGTCGTGGCAGAAGTACTTGCCGCCGAACTGGGCGCCGATGCCGAACTGGCGAGTCAGCTCGAGCACCTGCTCCTCGAGCTCGGTGTCGCGAAAGCCGTGGCCGGTGGCCGCGTCGCCGGACTTCGGAAGCTGGTCGAGATATTTCGCACTCGCGTACTTCGCTGTCTTGAGCGCGAACTCGGCACTCGTTCCACCGACGACGATGGCCAGGTGGTACGGCGGGCAGGCGGCCGTGCCCAGGCCGCGAAGCTTTTCGTCGAGGAAGCGGAGCATGCCGTCGGGGTTGAGGATCGCTTTGGTCTCCTGGAAGAGGTAGGACTTGTTGGCGCTCCCTCCGCCCTTGGCCATGAAGAGGAACTTGTACGTCGTCTCGTGACCGGCGGTGGTGTCGGCGTAGAGCTCGATCTGCGCGGGAAGGTTGGAGCCGGTGTTCTGCTCCTCCCACATCGTGACCGGGGCCATCTGCGAGTAGCGGAGGTTGAGCCGGGTGTAGGCGTCGTAGACCCCTCTGCTGATGGCGGACTCGTCACCGCCGGGAGTCAGGACGTGCTGTCCGCGCTTGCCCATGACGATCGCGGTGCCGGTGTCCTGACACATGGGCAGGATGCCGCCCGCCGCGATGTTGGCGTTCTTGAGAAGGTCGAGTGCGACGAACTTGTCGTTGTCGCTCGCCTCGGGGTCGGCCATGATGTTCGCGAGCTGCTGGAGGTGGGCAGGGCGCAGGTAGTGGGCGATGTCGTGCATCGCCGTCTCGGTCAGCCTCCGCAGCGCCTCGGGAGCGACCTCGAGGAACTGGCGACCGCCCGGGCCGTCGACCACCGACACCCCGTCGGTGGTGAGGAGCCGGTAGGGCGTCTCGTCGTCACCGACGGGCAACACGTCGGAGTAGGCGAAGTCGGTCATGCGATCTCCTCTCGGGTGGGCGCGTAGGCGCCGGCGTGGCGCACGGTCACCCCACTCGTGGACAGGGCCCGGTCGATGGCGGGTGCGACGTCATCTGCGCTGGCGGTGAACAGGCGTCTGCGCGCCTCGTGGCCCCCGAGGAGCCCAGCGTCCAGCAGGCCGGAGACCAGCCCGGCCATGAAGGAGTCGCCGGCGCCGACGGTGTCCACGACCGAGTCGACTCGCGCCGGGGCAGCGGCCTCGACGCCGTCGGGAGCTCTCCAGGCCACCCCGTCTCCACCGAGGGTCACCACGACGAGCGAAGCGCCGAGCCCCGCCCACCGGGACATGACCTGTGCCGGCGTCTCACCGGCATACAGCCAGTCGATGTCGTCCTCGGAGCACTTCACGACGTCGGAGAGGGCGACGAGCTCCTCGACCCGATCGCGCACCGCAGCGACCTCGCCCATGATCGACGGTCGTACGTTGGGGTCGTAGGAGACCGTCGCGTGCCGCCGGGCGCCGGACAGGGCCTCGGTGACGCGGGCTTCGCCGGGGGTGAGGGTGGTCGCGATCGAGCCGGTGTGGACGTGGCCCGTGCCCTCGGGGAGCTGCACCGGGGGGAGGTCCCAGTGCAGGTCGAAGTCGTAGGTCGCCGCCCCCAGGGCGTCGATCGTCGCGACCGCGGTCGAGGTCGGGTGGGCCGGGCTCGTGCTCCCGGGCAGCAGGTGCACACCGCCGGACTCCACGTGGGAGGTGCACCGCTCGCCACGGACATCGGTGCCGACGAGGGTCGCGAAGTGGGTGTCGTGTGCCAGGCGGGCCAACCCGAGCGCGACGTTCGCGGGCGAACCGCCCACGTGCTCCACCGTGCTGCCGTCCGGGACGCGGACGATGTCGACGAGGAGCTCGCCGATGACGACGACCGGAAGCCCGGCGCGCACCCTCAGGCCCCCGAGCCTGTCGACCACGGGCGGTGAGGCGGCGGGCTCTGGAGCATCTCGACCTGTCTTCCGTGACGTGTGGGGCGGCTGGTCAAACCCTAGCGCCGGGGCCGTTTGGGTGCGGGGGTGCCCGTCAGCGACGATGGGGGGGTGACCACGCCCGCAGCCCCCACCGATGCGCAGTCCGGCCCGCCCGAGCAGGCGCCCCGGAGCCGCTACTCGATGGGGTCGGGCAAGAACCTGGTGCTCTCACTCCTCGCGGTCCTGGGCATGATGGCGGTTCTGGTGCTCGTGGTGCCGCGGGTCAACTCGGTCGGGGGGCCGCCGGTCGACATCCACGCCACGGCGGTCGAGGTGGTGAAGCAGAGCGGCTGGCCGATCGTCGAGGCCGTCGGCCTGCCTGACGGATGGACGCCGACCTCGGCGCGCTACATCCGCGGCACGGGTGGCTTCACGACCTGGCACGCGGGCTACCAGATGCCGTCGGGAAGCTACATCGCGGTCGAGCAGACGGAGGACCCCACGCGGGCCTGGGTGGCGGCACAGACCAACAGGGCTGCGAAGACGGGCACGATCGAGGCTGCGGGGAGGACGTGGACCACCTTCGTGCGCGACACCAAGACGCAGAACAGCCTGCTCGACGACCCGCAGACCCAGGGCGACCTCACCACCCTCATCACCGGGACCGCCACCCTGCAGGAGATGGCCGACTTCGCGACCTACCTGCGGCCGGTCACGACGTAGCGCCGCTCGCCCCCGGACGTTTCGGGGGAAGGGCGTCAGTCCTGCGCGGCGATCCGCGTCTCGGCGCGGTCCAGCCACTGGCTGCAGTGCGCCGCGAGCGTCTCGCCGCGCTGCCACAGCCCCATGCTCTCGTCGAGGCCGACCTGACCGCTCTCGAGCCGGGCCACGAGGGCGACCAGCTCGTCGCGGGCCTGCTCGTAGGTCAGGTCAGCGACGTCTGCGTCGGGGGTCGACTCGGCCTGCGCCTGCTTCGCCATGTCGCAAAGCCTAGCTGTCGGCGCCGACGGCCCTCGCGCCGAAGTCGCCGCGGGCGACCCGCACGCGCAGCAACTCGTCGGGGCGAAGGGTGGTGGGGTCGAGCACGACGGTGCCGTCGACCTGCTGCACGATCGCGTAACCACGCTCGAGCGTGGACTGGGGCGAGAGGGTGCGCACCTGGGAGCGGAGGTGGGCAGTGTGGTCGCGGGCCCGGTGCAGCCGTGACTCCACGCCCCGCCGTGACCGCGCACGCAGGGCTCCCACCACCTCGCGCTGCCCGCGCACGAAGGCGCCCTTGTCGCTGAGCACCGGGCGGCTGCGCAGCTCGACCAGGCGGCGACGCTCGTGGGTCAACCTCGCGGTCAGGGACAGGGTGATCCGCTCGCGGGCGGCAGCGACGGATCGACGCTCGGCCTCGGCGTCGGGCACCACGGCCTTGGCCGCGTCGGTCGGGGTGGAGGCGCGGTGGTCGGCGACCAGGTCGAGCAGGGGCGTGTCGACGTCGTGGCCGATGGCACTGACGACGGGGGTGCGCGCTGCTGCGACGGCTCGCAGGAGCGTCTCGTTGCTGAAGGGCAGCAGGTCCTCGACGCTGCCGCCGCCGCGGGTCACGACGATGACGTCGACCTCGGGGTGGGCATCGAGCTCGGCGACAGCGGCACTGACCTCGGCCACGGCATTCGTGCCCTGCACCGCCACCTGGCGGATCTCGAACCGCGTCGCCGGCCAGCGGCGCAGTGCGTTCTCGACCACGTCGCGCTCCGCCGCGCTCGCCCGCCCGCACACCAGGCCGACGCGGCGCGGCAGGAACGGGAGGGGGCGCTTGCGATCGGCGTCGAAGAGCCCCTCCTGGGCGAGGGTGCGCTTGAGGTACTCCAGCCGGGCGAGGAGCTCCCCGACCCCGACCGGCCTGATCTGGCGGGCGTCGAGCATCAGCGCGCCGCGCTGGTTCCAGAACGTGGGCTTGGCCTGCACGACGACGCGAGCGCCCTCCGCGAGGGGGCCCGCCATGGCGTCGAGGGCGTTCACGTGGATCGACACCGACAGGCTCATGTCGACGTCGGGGTCGCGCAGGGTGAGGTATGCCGTGCGGGCGCCGGGCCTGCGGTTGAGCTGCACGACCTGGCCCTCGACCCAGGTCACCGACATCTTCTCGACGTACTCGCCGATCTTCATCGACAGCAGCCGCACCGGCCAGGGCTCCTCGGCGCTGGTGTCGGTGGCCCGCTCGGGGAGGGGGGTCATGGTGGACACCCTAGGACGCGGACCCGACGGCGGGTCGAGCGCGAATTGGGTGCGGAAGGGGCGCCGCCTACGATGGAGGGCATGGCTGACTCCACGAAGCGCGTGCTCCTCGCCGCCCCCCGCGGTTACTGCGCCGGGGTCGACCGGGCGGTCGTCACGGTAGAGAAGGCGCTCGAGCTCTACGGCGCGCCCGTCTACGTGCGCAAGCAGATCGTCCACAACAAGCACGTGGTCACCACGCTCGAGAAGCGCGGCGCGATCTTCGTCGACGAGACCGAGGAGGTGCCCGAGGGTGCCACGGTGGTGCTCTCTGCCCACGGTGTCGCCCCGGTGGTGCACGAGGAGGCGAAGGCTCTCTCACTGCGCACGATCGACGCGACCTGTCCGCTGGTGACCAAGGTGCACCGTGAGGCGGTGCGCTTCGCGGACGCCGACTTCGACATCCTGCTCATCGGTCACGAGGGGCACGAAGAGGTCGTGGGCACTGCTGGTGAGGCGCCGGAGCACATCCAGCTCGTCGACGGCCCTGATGACGTCGCCAACGTCACCGTGCGCGACCCGGAGAAGGTCGTCTGGCTCTCGCAGACCACGTTGTCCGTCGATGAGACGATGGAGACGGTGCGAAAGTTGCGTGAGCGGTTCCCGAGCCTGCAGGACCCCCCGAGCGACGACATCTGCTACGCGACCCAGAACCGTCAGCTCGCCGTGAAGCAGATGGCTGCGGACTGCGACCTCATGATCGTGGTGGGCTCGACCAACTCCTCAAACTCGGTGCGGTTGGTCGAGGTTGCGCTCGAGCACGGTTCTCGCGCAGGCCACCTCGTCGACTACGCCGAGGAGATCGACCTCGGCTGGCTCGACGGTGTGAGCACGGTCGGCGTGACGTCGGGCGCCTCGGTGCCCGAGATCCTCGTGCGCGGGGTGCTCGACCTCCTCGCCTCGCACGGCTTCGAGGACGTCACGCCCGTGGTGGCGGCACAGGAGTCGCTGCTCTTCTCGCTGCCGAGCGAGATCAGGCGTGACCTCAAGGCTGCAGGCCTGTCGGACAAGATGCGCCACGACGCCAGCTTCGAAGAGGCCGGCGCACTCCACTGAGAGGCCTGGCCCGATGAGCAGACGCTTCGAGGAGCTCGACTGGCAGGACACCGCCATGGGCGAGATCAGCCTGCGGCGTCGCCTCGAGCCCAGCCTGCGGGTGGACGTCTTCGAGGTGAAGCTCGGCGAGGAGTTCCTCATGTCGAGCCTGTTCCCGGTGGCCGAGATCGAGCTGGCCCGGCTGGGCCTGGGGGCACACGCCGGTGCTGAGCCGGCGTCGCTCGACGTGGTGGTGGGCGGGCTGGGGCTCGGCTACACCGCCGTGGCCGCACTGGCGGACCCGAGGGTGCGCTCGCTCTCGGTGATCGAGGCGCTTGGGCCGGTCATCTCCTGGCACGAGCGGGAGCTGCTGCCGGATGCCGTGGGGCTGACCCGCGACGCACGGACGGCTCTCGTGCACGGTGACTTCTTCGCGCTCGCGGCTGGTGCTGCGGGCTTGGGGGAAGGGGTTCCGACGCCCGTGCACGCGATCCTGCTCGACATCGACCACACCCCGACGCACGTGCTGCACCCGAGCCACGCCGCGTTCTACAGTGCGGCAGGCCTCTCGGCGCTGCGCGGGCACCTGCACCCGGGTGGGGTGTTCGCGCTCTGGTCCGACGACCCGCCCGACGAGGAGTTCCTCGATCTGCTCCTGGACGGGTTCACCTCTGCGCAGGCGCACCTGGTGCCCTTCGCCAACCCGCTCACCGGAGGGACGTCCTCGAACTCCGTCTACGTGGCGCTCGCCTGAGGGGCTGGGCGCCACGTTTCCGACCCAGGCGTGTGGCCAGGGTCAGTGGCTCTCGAACAAATTGAGGAGCGAGGTCACTGGCACGGTCGACTCGGCCGGGTGGCGGAGGTAGCGGTCGGCGTCGAGACGATATTCGTTGCGTCGCCCGACGCGCTCCTTGGTCACGTATCCGGCAGCCTCGAGATCCCGCAGGATGAGCTGGGCGGAGCGCTCCGTGATGCCGACCTCCGCCGCGAGGTCGCGGATCCGCGCGCGTGGGGAGCGGCTGATGGCAACGAGGAGGTGGCCGTGATTGGTGAGGAAGGTCCACTGCCGCTCCACCTCGGACTCCATCCGGCAACCCTAGCCCGCGTCCCGCGACGTCGCCGGCGGGCCGAAGCGACGCACCGTGAGACGGGTTGGACAGAAGAAAGAAAACACATGTAATAATTCACGCATGATTTGGTTCACCTTTTCACGCCGGCTCGCAGTCCTGCTGCTCGTGGCCGCGATCGTTGCTGCTCCACGCGCCGTGCTGGGCGACCCGATCGTCGCGACCCTCGCCATCGGCGGCATGTCGTGGGGCGCCTACCTGGACGTGGTCTCCGTCGCGCTCCTGGGCTTCGTCGGCCTGCTGGGGTGGGTGGTCGCCCGTTACTCCTCCACCAACCTCAGGGCGCGCGAGGGGCTCACCGGCTCAGGCATCGCGCTCTCCGTCGCAGTGGGGTCACTCGCAGTCATGGTGACCAACGCGAACCTCGTGGGTGTTGCCCTCGGTTGGACCCTGAGCGGGCTCGCGGTCACCGTCGTCATCGCGCGCGCCGGAACCGAACAGGCCGGGCGTGCGGCATCCCTGATGCGTCGCCACCTCGTGGTGGGCGACGTCGCCCTGTGGCTGGGTGTCGGTCTCGGAGTGGCCTGGTTCCCGTCCGTGGACCGGGCCCGGCTCGATGAGGTGTCGGCGGGTTGGACGACCGTGAGCGTGGCCGCCCTCCTCGTCGTGGCCTGCGTGGTGCGTAGTGGCCTCGTGCCCGCCCACAGGTGGTTGGCGGAGACGGCCGAGGCGCCGTCACCGGTCTCGGCGCTGCTCCACGCCGGCGTCGTCAACGGGGCAGGCGTGCTGGGGGTGCTGGCGTGGCCGGTGTTCCGGGCCAGCCCCCAGGTGCTGGTGCTCCTCCTGGTCCTCGGTCTGGCATCGGTGGTTCTGGGGGTCTGGGCCGGCCAGGTCCGCACCGACGTCAAGGGTCGGCTCGCCTGCTCCACGACGAGCCAGATGGGATACATGTGCGTCCAGCTCGGGCTGGGGCTCCCGGCCATGGCGCTCATGCACCTGCTGGGGCACGGCGCCTACAAGTCATGGATGTTCCTGCGCGCGGGTGGCGCGGTGGAACGCCATCGCTACACCTGGACCTCGCAGGAGGGACCTGCCCGACGGTTCGCCTGTGCGGTGTCAGCAGGCGCTGTTGGCGCCGTGCTCGGCTTCCCGGCGGCACGGGAACTGACGACGTCCCTCGGTGTGACCGCGTGGGTTCCGGTCGTGCTGGTGCTCCTCGCCGCGGCACTGGCGGGGTGGGCAGTGGCGGGGCTCGCTCGCGTCGCCGTCCTCACCTCGGCCGCAGTCACCGTTCTGTCGGGCTCGGTGGCGGCCGCCTACCTCTGGGTGCTTCTGGCGTGGGAGGGAGGAGTGAGCCCCGCGCTTCCCACGCTCACCCTCTGGGGGGTGGGCCCCGGCCTCGTCCTCCTCCTCGGGTGCGCCGCGAGCATGACCGCAGCCCTCCTCGGCCAGCGACACCTCCGGTCGGTGCCCGACTCCGCGCTTGCGGTGGCCCTGCTCCCGACAGCTCTGTCACCGGGTGCGACGGTCAGGGGCAAGGCGTCGTGGCCGGTGGCGGCGGGGCCGACAGGCACGTCAGGGCATCCAACCGTGCTCGGAACACCATTCGACCTCTCCACCATCGAGGCTGCGGCATCTGTCGCGTCAGGCACGGTTGGACCGGGCTTCCCGCTGCGCTCCATGGTCGCGGCGAACCCCTTGGCGCGCTTGGAGGTGCTGTCGTTCGCCGACGCCCTCGCGGTCGCCGAGCGGGTTCACGGCGTCGTCCTCAGACCCTCGCTGGGCTACTTCCTCACGCTCCACGAGTCAGGCCGGATCAGCGACGCCGACCTCGGTGTCGCCCTCTCGGAGTCGCTGACCACGACCGGAGACGACGCGACCTCGACGGCACCGGATCTCAGAAGCTGTCGCGCCGCGGCAGCGCACAGCTCCACGGCATCCTTCCTGAGTGCCTCGCGTGAAGTGCTGGCCGACCAGGCGCACCAGGCACCAGCCGGGACGCAAGGTGCCCGACGCCTGGGAGACGCACTGGCGGAGCTCGATGGTGGGCGCGCACGATGGGCCATCGGTCAGCACGAGGCACTGTGGTGTCAGCGTGCGTGGGCCGGGCCGGTCGAGGCGGCCGTCACGGGCCAGGCGGGTGCCACAGGCGCCGGGCCGTATGCGCTCTGGCGCGCCTGCGCTCGGCACCGCGGCTACGACCGGGTCACCGGGATCAATGGCGCGTCCACGTGGGTGAGCGCCCTCCCGGCGGATCCGGCCGGGGCCATCGCTGCTCTCCTCGACGCCGTCGCACTGCCTCCCGAGTCGCTGTTGGCCTACCTCGGGGCCACCTTGGCCGGCGCGCCGGGATGGGCGGCGCACGCGTCGTGGCGTGCCCGTCAGGCCAGCGACACCGGCCCGATACTCCAGCTTCTCGCGCTGCGG
>JBDTDY010000415.1:0-8416 GCA_039922835.1 Ornithinibacter sp. | reverse complement strand
GCATACGGCACGGGGCCGATGCCACCGAGCTCGACGACGCGGATGCCGACCAGTGCGCCGCTCACCTCGCCACCCCTCGCACTGCGAGGAGCGGCGATCGGTCACCCCGGATGGTGGCGACCATGTCGACGACCCGCCTGGTGGCGCGCACGTCGTGGGCACGGAAGACGCTGGCACCCAGCCACGCCGCGACCGCGGTGGCGGCGAGGGTGCCTTCCAGACGGTCGTCCGCGGGGAGGTCGAGCGCCTCGCCGATGAAGTCCTTGCGTGAAAGTGCTTGCAGCACAGGGAAACCCAGCGCCACAATGGCTTCCGTGTGGCGCAGCGCCATGATCGAGTGGGCGGTGGTCTTGCCGAAGTCAAGAGTGGGGTCGACGAGGATGCGATCAGCGGGGATGCCGGCCGCCAGCGCCCGCTCGGCGCCCTCGCGAAGGGTGCGCAGCACGTCCTCGACGACGCCCGTCGGCTCAGGTGGGTAGGTGACGCCGACCGGGTCGGTGCGCGGCGGCAGGCCGCCGGTGTGCGAGATGACGTATCCCGCACCGACCTCGGCCGCCACGTGGACCAGGTCGGGCTCGTGGCCCGCCCAGGTGTCGTTGACGAGGTCGAGGTCCGCCTCCGCCGCCGCGATGCGCGCCACCTCGGGGCGCCAGGTGTCGAGGCTGAGCACGAGGTCCGGGTGCACCTCGCGAGCACGGACCAGGAACGGAACGACCCGTTCGATCTCCTGCGCGATCGTGACGACAGCACCCTGCTGGCCGGCTCGCACCCCGCCCACGTCGACGATGTCGGCACCGAGGGCCACCGCCTCCTCGAGCGCCGCGACGGCCGAGTCGAGGTCGTCGTGGCGGTTGCCGGACCAGAACGAGTCGGGCGTGCGGTTGACGATGGCCATGACGGCGGGAGTGGCCG
Source organism: Ornithinibacter sp. (assembly GCA_039922835.1). Classification (GTDB taxonomy): domain Bacteria; phylum Actinomycetota; class Actinomycetes; order Actinomycetales; family Dermatophilaceae; genus Fodinibacter. The sequence goes on along the minus strand of JBDTDY010000415.1, from coordinate 7,504 downwards.
CGTCGAAGGTGCGGCCCCGCAGGCGCAGCGGGGCCGGAGCCGCAGGAACCAGCTCCCCGAGCGACCTGCTGGTCGATCCGGGGGCGGGCCCTTCGCGTGCGGACAGCGACCTTCTGGTCGATTTCTGCACGGGGCGGGGGTTCGGATCGAGAGGGCTCACCGGGGCGTGGGCTCGAGCTCGCGCAGGCCGGGCAGGACCTGCTCGGTGAAGGTGGCGAGGAAGCGCTCCTGGTCATGACCGGGTCCGTGCACCACCAGGTGGTCGAAGCCGAGGTCGGTGTAGACCCGCAGCGCCTCGATCACCTCCTCGGGCTCGGACGCGACCACCCAGCGCTTCGCGACCTGGTCGATGGGGAGCGCGTCGGCTGCCTTCTCCATCTCCGCGGGGCTGTGGATCGAATGCTTCTGCTCCGGGGTGAGCGAGAGCGGGGCCCAGAACCGGGTGTTCTCCAGCGCCCGCTCGGAGTCGGGGTCCCAAGAGACCTTGACCTCGATCATCCGGTCGATGGAGTCGTGGGCCCGCTCGGCCTTGTCGAGCCCCTCGTCGACGGCAGGCACGAGCTTGTCGGCATAGAGCTCCCGACCCTTGCCCGAGGTGCAGATGAACCCGTCAGCCACGCGACCGGCATACCGGGCCACCATCGGCCCACCCGCTGCCACGTAGACCGGCACCGGGATGTCCGGACGGTCGTAGATGGCCGCGTCCCGGGTGGAGTACCACTCCCCCTCGAAGGTCACCCGGTCCTGGGTCCACAGCTCGCGCATCAGCTGCACCGACTCCCGCAACCTCCCGAAGCGTTCCTTGAAGTCCGGCCACTCACCACCGGGCACCGAGCCCACCGCCACCTCGTTGAGCGCCTCGCCCGTGCCGACACCGAGCATGATCCGGCCCGGCGCCAGGCAGGCGAGCGTGGCGAAGGTCTGCGCGATGACCGCAGGGTTGTAGCGGAAGGTGGGCGTCATCACCGAGGTGCCGAGCAGCACCCGTTCGGTGCGCGCCGCCACCCACGCCATCCAGGCGAGGGAGTTCGGCGCGTGCCCACCCTGGAGCCGCCACGGCTGGAAGTGGTCGGAGATCGTCACCGAGTCCAGCCCCAGCTCCTCGGCCCTGACGGCGAAGGCCGCGAGCTCGCCGGGGGCGAACTGCTCCGCCGATGCCTTGTACCCGACTCTCAGCACGGACTCACTCCTGCACGCTCGCGGTGGTGGACCGACCCAGTCTCACACCCACTGACCGGGGCCCTCCTCGGTAGGGTGCGTTCGTGCGACGACGGCGCCTCCACCTTGCCCTCGCCGGGGCCCTGATCATGGTCACCGCGGTGCTCGTCCCCGTCCCCGACGACTCCTGGCCCGCCCGGCTGCTCGTGGGGTGGGTGGTCGGTTCGCTGTCCTTCGTGATCCCCGTGCTGCGCAGGGCCCACCGCCTGGATGCCGACGAGACGGGGGCGGTCTTCGAGGGAGCCGAAGGAGGTCGCACCGAGACCGACGTCATCGTCGTGCTGGCTGCATTCGCCAGCCTTGCCGCAGTCGCCGTGATGCTCGTCGGTGGCCAGTCACCTCCCTCGGAGAGGACGTTCGAGGCCGTCCTCTCCGTCCTCGCCGTCGCGGCCGGTTGGGTGGCGCTGCACACCGTGTACGCCCTGCGCTACGCCCGGCACGTGCTGGCCGTCGAGCCCGGGTGCATCGACTTCAACACCGACCAACCGCCACGGCTGTCCGACTTCGTCTATCTCGCGTTCACGCTCGGCATGACCTACCAGGTGTCGGACACCGCGTTGCGCACCCCGCGCATGCGCTCCCTCGTGCTGGGGCACACGGTGTTGTCCTACGTCTTCGGCACCGTGATCGTCGCGACCACGATCAACCTCGTGGTCGGGCTGGCCAGCAGCGGGTCCGGGGGCTGATCTCGGGCTAGCGTGGAGACATGGCAACCGACCTCGTCGACCTCAGCGGACACGAGCAGGTCGTGTTCTGCTCCGATCCCGACACCGGGCTGCGCGCGATCATCGCGCTGCACGACACGGCCCTGGGCCCGGGCCTCGGGGGCACCCGCTTCCACCCCTACCCCAGCATGGACCTCGCCCTGGCCGACGTGCTGCGGCTCTCGCGCGCCATGTCGAGCAAGAACGCCCTCGCCGGCCTGGACCACGGCGGCGGCAAGGCGGTGATCATCGGCAACCCCGCCACCGACAAGACACCCGAGCTGTTGCGTGCCTACGGCCGGTTCGTCGAGTCCCTGGGTGGGCGTTACGTCACGGCCTGCGACGTGGGCACCTACGTCGCCGACATGGACATCGTCGGAGAGGAGACCCGGTGGGCCACGGGGCGCTCGTCCGAGAACGGGGGGGCGGGCGACTCCTCGCTGCTCACGGCATACGGCGTCTTCCAGGGCATGCGGGCTGCCGCCCAGCACGTGTGGGGGGAGCCGACCCTGCGCGGGCGACGCGTCGGCGTTGCCGGCGTCGGCAAGGTCGGGCGGCGGCTCGTCGAGCACCTGGTCGACGATGGCGCCGAGGTGCTCGTGGCGGATGTGGACGACGAGGCGGTGCGCCGCGTCGTCGAGGCGCACCCGGGGGTCGGGTCAGCGCTCGACGTCGTCGACCTCCTGCACACCGAGCTCGACGTCTTCAGCCCCAACGCCCTCGGCGGGGCCCTCGACAGCGACACGGTGCGGGTGCTGCGGGCCCGCGTGGTGTGCGGTGGCGCCAACAACCAGCTCGTGAGCGAGGGGCACGGTGGAACCGGCGACGTGCTCCGCAAGCGGGGGATCACCTACGCGCCGGACTTCCTCGTCAATGCCGGCGGTGTGATCCAGGTCAGTGACGAGCTGCACGGGTTCGACCTGGAACGGGCGCGGGCCCGCACCGAGAAGATCTTCGACGCGACCCTGGAAGTGCTCCGCACGGCCGCCGCCGACGGGGTGAGCCCGGCGGTGGCTGCCGACCGCCTGGCCGAGCAGCGCATCGCCTCCGGTGGCCCGCGCCCCTGGCTCCCGCCACGGGGGTGAGGCATCCAAGGGGCTTCGCAGCAGGCAGAACACCCCGCAGGACGTGCACCACCTCGACACCGAGGCACGCTGTGCGAGACGGCGTCACCAGTTGGTGCCGGACTCATGTACCGTTGGCGTCACGACAGACACCATTCCCGGGACCGCTCCGCGACGTGGGATGACCCCTTAGGTCGGGGCCGTCCCACGAGTGATGCCAGCCCGGCAGAGCATGAGGGGGTCACGCCATGGGGCGCGGCCGAGCCAAGGCCAAGCAGACGAAGGTCGCTCGCGAGCTGAAGTACTACAGCCCGGACACCGACCTGTCAGCGCTTGAGCGAGAACTGCACGGATCCTCCGACCCCGGCGTGCGCGCCAGGACGGACAACCGCGAACGCGATGACGAGGACGACTACGACACGTGGTCGTCCGGGTCGCGGCGATCGTGACCTGACCTTCCCTCGTGCCGACCCCGTCGGCGCGCTTTCCCACCCACCCGGGTGCGCCACCGACGTGCGGTGTTCTGACATGCTCTGCTGATGAGCGAGAGCACTGTGGCCGAGACCAAGCGTCTCGGCGTCGAGACCACCGGCATCGAGGTCATCGAGGAGTCCGAGCGCACCGCGTCGCCCCGTGACCTGTTCTGGCCGTGGTTCGCGGCCAACGTGTCGGTGTTCGGCATCTCGTATGCCGCCTTCGTGCTCGGCTTCGGGATCTCCTTCTGGCAAGGCGTGCTCGTCGCCATCCTGGGCGTCACCGTGTCGTTCCTGCTGTGCGGGATCATCGCGATCGCCGGCAAGCGCGGCTCGGCGCCGACCATGGTGCTCTCGCGCGCGGCATTCGGCGTCGAGGGCCAGAAGGTGCCCGGCGTCATCTCCTGGCTCACCTCGATCGGCTGGGAGACCTCGCTGGCCATCCTCGCGGTCCTGGCGACCTCGACGGTCTTCGAGCAGTTGGGGTGGAGCGGGGGCACGACCACCAAGGTCGTTGCAGCCCTCGTCGTCGCCGCGATCATCGTCGTCGCCTCGGTGGCGGGCTACCACATCATCATGCGACTCCAGTCGGTGCTCACCTGGGCCACCGGCGCCGTCACGATCATCTTCATCATCATCGCCTCCCGGGAGATCGAGTGGTCGGCCGTGGCGGCCCTCCCCTCGGGCTCGCCGCAGGCCGTCATCGGCGCCTTCGTCATGCTGATGACCGGCTTCGGCCTCGGCTGGATCAACATCGCCGCCGACTGGTCCCGCTACCAGAGCAGGGAGGCCTCCGGGGGCAAGATCGTCCTGTGGAACACCGTCGGTGGTGCGGTCGCCCCCGTGCTCCTCGTGATCTTCGGCCTGATGCTCGCGGCCTCCGACGACAAGGTGCTCAACGGCATCCCCAGCGACCCCATCGGCACCCTGGCGACCATCCTGCCGACGTGGTTCCTCGTGCCGTTCCTCGTCGCCGTCATCCTCTCCCTCATCTCGGGTGCGGTCCTGGGCATCTACTCCTCCGGGCTCACCCTGCTCTCGCTCGGCGTGCGCATCCCCCGCCCTGCCGCGGCGCTCGTCGACGGCGTGATCCTCACCCTCGGCACCTTCTTCGTCGTCTTCGTCGCAGCCGACTTCCTCGGGCCGTTCCAGAGCTTCCTGATCACCCTCGGCGTCCCGCTCGCGGCGTGGGCGGGGATCATGATCGCCGACATCGCGCTCCGGCGCCGGGACTACGACGAGGACGCGCTCTTCGACTCACGGGGTCGCTACGGCGCCTTCGACTGGGTGTCGATCGGCACGATGGTCGTGGCATCGGTGATCGGCTGGGGCCTGGTCGTCAACAACTTCGCAGCGGATGCCGCGTGGAACAACTGGCAGGGCTACCTCCTGGAGCCGCTCGGCCTGGGCACCTACGTCACCGAGGGCGACGGCGCGCCCTACTGGGACGGCAGCTGGCCCTACTCCAACATCGGTGTGCTCCTCGCCCTGGTGATCGGGTTCGGCGTGACCTACCTGGCCCGTCGGGGCACGGTCCGCCGCCAGGAGCAGGACCTCCCCGCACACCCCGCCTCGGCGGCGGCTCGCGAGAACGTCGCGTGAGCGCGGCCGAGCCCGTGGCGCCGGTGGAGGACGGCTGGCTGGTCGTCATCGACGCGCAGGCGATCTTCGCGGACCCGGCCACCTCCCCGTGGGGGTCACCGATGTGGGCGGCGACGGTGCCGCGGATCAGGGAGCTCGCCACGGCATACGGACCTGCTCGCACGATCCTCACCCGCTTCGTGGCCGACCCCGGCCTCGGCGGCTCATGGGCCCCGTACTACGACGAGTGGCCGTTCGCGCTGGTCCCCGACACCGACCCGCTCTATGCCGTGGTGCCGGACCTCGCTGACGTCGCCGACCACGTCGTCACAGCCGGGACGTTCGGGAAGTGGCCGGTGTTGCGCGAGCTCGTCGGCGACGATGCGCACCTGACCCTGACCGGTGTCGCCACCGACTGCTGCGTCATCTCGACCGCCCTCCCGGCCGCTGATGCCGGCGCCACGGTGCGCGTCGTCGCTGACGCCTGCGCGGGGTCCAACCCCGTCAACCACGCGCAGGCCCTCGCCGCGATGGCGCTCTTCGGGCCGCAGGTCACCATCGCCTGACCGAGGGACAGGTCGCGGTGGGCGCACGGCTCAGAGCAGGTCCGTCGCCGCCATGACCAGCGCTCCGGCGCCGGCGCCCACGGCTCCCGCCGCGACCCCCGCGATCCGGGGGCCGAGCACCTCCCCCCCGGCGAGTGCCGCGCTCGACGCGAGACCCGTGCACCAGCCGACCAGGAGCACGGGTGCCAGCGAGCGAGCGAGCGTGAAGGCGTCGACGGAGACGGCTCCCGGGCCGGTCCATCCGTTCCACAGCGACACCAAAAGCGACACCGCGATGATGAGCAGCGTGGCGTGGGCGAGCAGCGCCACGCTCGCCAGCGCGAGCACCCCCACGGTCCAGCGTCGGGTCGTGCGCACGCGGAGCAGGAGGTCACCCTGCCGATGGGCGCCCGACCGACGCCCCGCCCGCAGACCCGTGTCGAGGGGGAAGACGAGGTCGTGGCGGTCGGCGGTTGACATCCCCCGAGGATGGTCCAGCCGCAGACACTCCGTCATGGGCCCGGATACTCAACTCCCGACCCCACCCCCTCTCGACTTATTGCATTCCAGCCACGCTGCGGCGCCCGAAAGGGCCCCTCGGACGTGGCTGGAACGCAATAAGTCGAGGTGTGTCGGGGTGGGTGGGTCAGGCGGTGGGGTGCGAGCCGAGCACCTGCACCGAGCCGCCGTCGACACCCTTGGCGCCGCGGACCACCTCGACACCGTCCTCGACCGGAGCGGTGGCCGCCTCGGACACCTCGCCGATGGGCCAGGTGTGGATGCCGCGTGCCTCCAGCAGCGCCGCCGCCGCGTCGACCGAATCGGCGGGAACCATCGCCACGAAGCCGACCCCCATGTTGAGGGTGCGCTCGAGGTCGGCGCGGGGCACCGAGCCGAGCCGGCCCACGGTCGAGAAGATCGCCGGAGGGGTCCACGTGGCGCGATCGAGCCGGGCGTGCAGGTGCTCGGGCAGCACCCGGGCGAGGTTGGCCGCGAGCCCGCCCCCGGTGACGTGCGAGAGGGCGTGAACCTCGAGGCCGTCCGCCCGCACCAGGTCGAGCAGGTCAGCGGAGTAGACGCGGGTCGGCTCGAGCAGCTCCTCGCCGAGCGTGCGACCGAACTCCTCGACGTGCCGGTCCAGGGCCCACCCGGCGCTCGCCACGACGCGCCGCACGAGCGAGTAGCCGTTGGAGTGCAGCCCACTGCTGGCCAGGGCGAGCACGACGTCCCCCGCGCGCACCCGCTGCGGCCCCAGCACGTCGTCGAACTCCACGACGCCCGTCGCCGCTCCCGCGACGTCGTAGTCGTCCGGGCCCAGGAGACCGGGGTGCTCGGCGGTCTCCCCACCCACGAGAGCGACCCGCGCCTGCGCGCACGCCGCGGCAATCCCCGAGACGATGGAGGCGATGCGCTCGGGCACCACCTTCCCGCACGCGATGTAGTCGGTCATGAAGAGCGGCTCCGCCCCGCACACCACGATGTCGTCCACCACCATGGCGACGAGGTCGAACCCGATCGTGTCGTGGCGGTCGAGGGCCTGCGCGATGGCGACCTTGGTGCCCACGCCGTCGGTGGAGGTGGCCAGGATCGGGCGTCGGTATGCCGTGAGGGCACTCGCGTCGAACATCCCGGCAAACCCGCCGAGACCGCCGAGCACCTCCGGCCTGCTCGCGCGGCGCACGCTGGCCTTCATCAGCTCGACGGCGCGGTCACCCGCCTCGACGTCGACGCCGGCCGCGGCATACGTGATCGGGGTCGTCTCGGTGGGGTCGCTCACGCCCGGAAGCCTACCGAGCCCCCCGGCGACCCCGGTGTCACCATGGCGGCGCGGCTCAGAGCGCCTTGATGATGTCCTCGACCCGGTCCTTCGCGTCGCCGAAGAGCATCTGGGTGTTGTCCCGGAAGAACAGCGGGTTCTG
>JBDTDY010000414.1:0-3291 GCA_039922835.1 Ornithinibacter sp. | reverse complement strand
GCAGGATCAGTTGCGAGGCGGACCTCATCCCGTACGTCCTCGGGACTGCGGGGGAGGACCTGGACCAAGGCATGGTGGTGCGGTTGTTCACCCGCGCCCAACGCCGCAGGCTCTGGCGGCGGGACCGCGGGTGCACCTACCCCGGGTGCACCGCACCAGCGGCGTGGACCAAGGCCCACCACGTGCGGCACTGGGCCGACTGCGGCCCCTCAGACCTTCACAACGCAGCGCTGCTCTGCCAACGCCACCACACCCTGGTCCACCAGCGGCGACTCTTCGCAACGGTGCGCGCCAAGCCAGACGAGCTGGGTCGGTACGTGGTGTGGGACCTGGTCCCCGGCTCCTACGACCAGCACCTTGCCGACATCGCCGCGCAGAGATCCGCGGGCGACCCACCACCACTGACCCCGACCCGCCTCACCGCGCTCCTCAAGATCGTGACCGGGAGAATCAGCGACGAGCACCCCGACGATGACCCAGACACGCTGGAACAGGGCTGGGCGGCATACCAACTCTCAGAACACCACGACATGACGGCTTCCGTCGACGCCGACCTCCACGACCAGATCTGGACCCCAGAACTCATCGAAGAGCTCGACCACCACACCCTCCTGGGCCGCGCCGGCTGACGCCGGTTGTCGAGGCTTGGACCGCCGCTCCGTGGACCCGGTGTGACGAAAGGGCTCGTCATGGTGCACAATCGCGGCGCACGGCTACAGGGCGGGCACAAACGAGGCACCTCGTGCGTTGTGACGGCCGGGATATCCGACGAAGGGTGGACATCAGCATGGCGACCGACTATGACGCTCCGCGCAAGACCGATGACGAGATGTCCGAGGACTCCATCGAGGAGCTGAAGAACCGACGCGTGGACAAGCGCGCATCGAGCGTGGACGTCGACGAGACCGAGCAGGCCGAGGGATTCGAGCTCCCCGGCGCTGACCTGTCCGGCGAGGAGCTCTCGGTGCGGGTCCTCCCGCGCCAGGACGACGAGTTCACCTGCTCGCGCTGCTTCCTCGTGCACCACCGCAGCCAGCTCGCGTCGGAGAAGTCCGGCGTCCTGGTCTGCCGGGAGTGCGCCGCCTGACCGGGCGGTCCACGAGAGCGTGAACGACGCAGCGCGACGCGTCCCCGTCACCGTCACCAAGGTGCACCCGCGAGCCGAGCTCCCGGCATACAGCACCGACGGTGACGCGGGCGCCGACCTCGTCAGCGTGGTCGAGACGACACTGGCCCCGGGGGAGCGCGCGCTATTGCGCACCGGGCTGACGATTGCACTCCCACCCGGCACCGTCGGGCTTGTCCACCCCCGTTCGGGTCTTGCGCACCGTCACGGCGTGACGGTCGCCAACGCACCCGGAACCATCGACTGCGGCTACCGCGGTGAGGTGCTCGTCAACCTCGTCAACCTCGACCCGGTGGAGTCGTTCACCGTGCACGTCGGAGACCGGATCGCCCAGCTCGTCATCCAGTCCTACCTGCACGGCGACTTCGCCGAGGCCGATTCGCTTCCCGACAGCGCACGGGGGGACACTGGACACGGATCCACCGGTGGCTTCGGCGTGCCGGCCCAGCACTGACGACACACCGCGGTGCACCGCACCGACGACAGACCCGAGGACGAGCGCAGTGAGCATCTTCAAGAAGAAGCGGGACGACTCCGCGGGCCGCACCGACGACGCCACTGCCGACGTCGACGTCGACTCCGAGACCGCTGAGCTCGAGCCGGTCGGGGACGTCGAGCCCGTGGCCCATCGCGACGACGGCCCGTGGGACGTGAGCGAGGTTGACGGCCGGGACGGCCGGATCGACCTGGGCGCCCTGTGGCTGCGGGGGCACCCCGGTCTGGAGCTGCGCCTCGAGGTCGACAAGGAGAGCGAGCAGGTGACCGCCGCGACGGCCGTCCTCGGCGAGTCCGGACTCCATGTGCAGGCCTTCGCCGCACCTCGCTCCGGTGGCCTGTGGGCCGAGATCCGCGCCGAGATCGCCGAGTCCATCGAGCGCCAGGGCGGCACGGCCGAGGAGGACCAGGGCCCCCTGGGCACCGTGCTCCGCACCAGGATGCCGTCCGCCGGCCCGGACAACCGCACCGTGTTCGCGCCCGCCACCTTCGTCGGGGTCGACGGGCCGCGTTGGTTCCTGCGAGGGGTGCTCTCAGGTCGGGCCGCGATCGACGAGGCGGCGGCCGCCCCGCTGCTCGACGTCTTTCGTGCCACGGTGGTGGTGCGGGGAGGGGACCCGATGGCCCCGCGCGAGCTCCTGGCCCTGAGCCTGCCCCCGGACGCAGAGCCCACCGAGCTGCCCGCCGAGAACGCAGCCGCGGACGATGACGCCGCTGTGACCGACCTGAATCCCTTCGAACGCGGGCCAGAGATCACCGAGGTGCGGTGATGGGTCTGAAGGAACGGCTGCGGGACCTGTCGAAGACGTCCGTCGAGCAGGAGGCCGACGCACTTCGCCTGCAGTCCGAGAGCGAGGGTGGAGACGATCTCACCGCACTGGCTCAGCGGCATCCCGCCTGCGTTGCCGGCACGGTGCGCACGGTCACCCTTCCGCCCCGCCGCAGCGTGCCTGCCCTCGTGGCCGAGGTCTGGGACGGCAACGGTGCGGTGAACCTCGTGTGGATCGGCCGCCGACGTATCGGTGGGATCGAGCCGGGCACCTTCCTGCGCGCTCGCGGCCGGGTGGCCCTGGTGCGCGGGGTGCCGACGATCTTCAACCCGACCTACGAGATCGTGCCCACCAAGTGACGTCGCGCCCCGTGCAGATCGTTCCTGATCCGGAGTCGGTCGAGGCGCTGATCCGGCACCGGCTGGGGACTGCGCTGGGCGGCTGGCGCGGCTCGGTCGAGACCGCCCTGCCCACCGTCGTGTTCGTCGCGCTGTGGACTTGGCGCCAGGACGTCACGCTCGCGGCCGGTGCCGCGCTCGGGGTGGCGGTGGTGCTGGCCGCCCTGCGCATCGTGCAGCGATCCTCCCTCACCCACGTGGGCGGGGCCGTCTTCGCGACCGCGATCGCAGCGTTCTTCGCCGTGCGCTCGGGGCGGGCGGAGGCTGCGTTCCTGCCCGGCATCCTCACCAACGGTGCCTTCCTGGTCGGTGCGCTGCTCTCGATCGCGACCCGGTGGCCCCTGGTGGGCTTCCTCGTGGGGGCTGGGGACCCACGTGCCCAGGAGGACCCGTTCGCCTGGCGACGGGACCGGGGCATGGTGCGGGTGTGCGCCCGCCTCACCTGGGTGCTCGTCGCCACGTATGCCGTGCGGCTGCTCGTCATGGTGCCGCTCTACCTCGC
>JBDTDY010000413.1:0-3309 GCA_039922835.1 Ornithinibacter sp. | reverse complement strand
GTTGGTGTCACGGTGGGCGATGAGCGCGCGCGACTTGCGTCGGGCGTCGGGGTGGATGTCGAAGTCTCGCTCCGCGGCGGCATCCAGTGCCTGGAGCAACTCGGCACTCGTCGCCACGATCTCGCCGGGGAGTTCTTCGTCGAGGTCGAAATGCGAGGGGCGCCGCCCCAGGAAGCGCGTCCGGTCGAACTGGTAGTAGACGACCGGCCGGTCGAGGAAGGAGAAGTCGATGGCGGCGCTCGTGTAGTCCGTGATGACGGCCATCGATCGAACCAGGAGGTCCTGAATCGCGATGTCGCCGTGGCGGATCACCGTCACGTTGCTCAGGTCGAAGAGGTCGGCGTGGGGCTGCATGTTGGCGTGGAGGTAGAGGTCCGCGACGAGGTCGTTCCGTTCGAGGAAGGTCCGGAACTCCTCGGAGCGGAGCAGGTCGTTCCAGCGCTGGAAGAACTCGCTCTCGAGAACCGCCTCGGGGGTCCTGAGCCAGTCGCGCCACGTCGGCATGACGAGGATGCGGCGCTCGGCGGGTGCCAGGCTGCCGAAAAGTCGATCGTGACGGGAGAGTCCCGTCACGAAGACACGCTTGGCCGGCCAACCGAAGTCGTCCTCGATCATGCGCCGCTCGCGCTCGGAGCTCACGATGAACGCGTCGGCGGTGAAACCCGGCGCTGAGTAGCCATAGTTGGCGACCATGTTCTTGGTCCCCATGATTCCGTGCTGGAGGAAGATGCGGCGCGCCGCGACGTTGCGCTGGAACTTCGGGCCCCGCACCGGCAGGAGGTAGTCGCTGTGGTGCGAGCTGAGGATGCGGCGGGCAGCCAGCGTCGACTCCACGTGCTCGCGACTGCCGAAGAGCACGACGCCGGGGTCGCCGTCCAGATGGGACAGGTCGGGGGAGTCGGCGCTGATGACGTAACGGGCGTCGATCTCCGGGTGGGCGCCGCGCAGGTGCTCGTAGATCGCCAGACCGGTGTCCTGGGCAGTCTCCGGCCGTTCGCCGACCAACCAGACGGGGCGGTTCCTCGTCTTCCACCGCAACGCCTTCCCTGATCGCCAGGGAGAGCGAGCCGTTGGTACGGCCGCGGGGTCCATCGGGCGGTACTCGAAGGCGAGGGCGCCGGCCTTGAAGGTGCGGTAGGCACGAAACTCACCAGCGTGGGAGCCGTCGCTGAACACGCTCGTCGGGGTGATGACTCGGGCCCGGGGCGCGAGCCGGGTCACTCGCACGTCGAGTGGGGCGGCGTGGCCCCACAGGTCTGCCTCGAAGCTGGCGTCGATGTATTCGGGACGGTCGAAGTGCCCGAGGAGCATCGCCTGGTCCAGGGTCGCCCGGAAGTGAAGGGTGCGCGGACCGGTCGCGTCCTGCGGCGCCGGGGTGCTCGTGATCGTCGTCGGGAGCGCGATGCGCTCGCCGCTGCGCCGCGGGACCAGGACGAGTCGACCGCCGGTGAGCGCGAAGCTCTGCGATTCGACCTTGCCGACGAGCTGCCAGGACGCGTCGTGGCGGTGCACCGCGGTGATGCTTCCGCGGATGCGTGGGGTGGGCTGCCTGGGCCCGAACGCGACGCTGAGGTTGCCGCTTTCGCGTAAGTAGGGTGTCAACGACCCGCTCGGTGAGGGGATCGGTCGCGATGCCTCACTCGACGTGCGATGGACACTGAGCCCGGTGTAGTCGTGCAGGCCGCTGCGGATCTCGCGGAGGTCGCTCTCGGAGTGGATGCGCAGGCCGAGGTCGGCCAGGATCGACCGCACCGGACCGTCAGGAACGGCCGCCAGGGACTCGGCCTCGTGCGCGGGCCACGCGGCTTCGAACGCTGTCAGGACCACGGCCAGGGGAATCCGCAGCTCGGTCGGACCATCGGTCTCCGCCGGCTCGACATCGCACTCCCACACGATGTGGCCTGTGCCGCGCACTGCGAGGAAGGCGCCGCGCAGGTGCAGGGTCGGTGCGAGGTGCACGCTCACCACCAAGGCCTCGGGGGTGTAGGCGAGGGTGAGCATTCGTAGCGGCGGCCGAAGGGAAACGGGTGACATGCAGACCTCTGGGTCGGGGGCTCTGGCGCGCCAAATCTACCGGCGCGACGACGAGTCGGCGACCGGCAGGGACCCGTCGCGGCGGCCGCGGCCAACGTTTGCTGGGGAAGGAGGGGCTCGCTGGGCCACTCCTCAGCGCTGCATGCCTTCGTGCTCCATGGCGGGCCACTCGATCTTGGGGCAGGTGTCCATGACGACGCCCAACCCGGCCTCGCGCGCCCTGGCTGCCGCGGCCTCGTCCACGACACCGACCTGGGTCCAGACGGCGTCGATCTTCAGGCGGTCCTTGTGTTCGATCGCGTCGTCGATGACCGCGCCGACGTGCTCGGAGCTCACGAAGCAGTCGACCACCTTGACGTCCTGGTCCGGGACGTCGGCGAGGCTGGCATAGCCCCGGGCGCCGTGCACCGTCTCGGCCTTGGGGTGCACGGGAACGATGGTCTTGCCCAGCTCCACGCCAAGCCACTGCGACACCCCGTATGCCGGTCGGTCGGTGTTGGTCGAGAGCCCCACCACGACCCACGTGCCCGGGTCCATGAGCAGCGCGCGAATCAGGTCGGGGTCGTTCTGGTGCTCCAGTGCCATGGCCCAATCATGCCCGGCGAGAGCGCAGCCGAGCGGCGCAGGTGTCAGTCCGCCCCGAAGAGGTCGCGGGTGTAGACCTTGTCGACGACGTCGAGGAGCTCCTCGACGAGTCGGTTGGCCACGATGAGGTCGCTGCGGGACTTCAGCTCCTCGAGGTCGCGCACGACCTCGGACCCGTAGAAGTGCTCGTCGTGCAGCTCCGGCTCGTAGACGATGACCTCGATGCCCTTGGCCTTGATCCGCTTCATCACGCCCTGCACGCTGCTGGAGCGGAAGTTGTCCGAGCCGGCCTTCATGATGAGCCGGTGGATGCCCACGACCCCCGGCGCCCTGGCGACGATGTCGGAGGCGACGAAGTCCTTGCGGGTGGTGTTGGCGTCGACGATCGCGCTGATCAGGGTCTGCGGCACGTCGGCATAGTTGGCGAGGAGCTGCTTGGTGTCCTTCGGCAGGCAGTAGCCGCCGTAGCCGAAGGAGGGGTTGTTGTAGTGGGAGCCGATGCGTGGGTCCAGGCCGACGCCTTCGATGATTTGTCGGGTGTCCAGGCCGCGGGTGGCGGCGTAGGTGTCGAGTTCGTTGAAGTAGGCCACGCGCATGGCTAGGTAGGTGTTGGCGAACAGTTTGATTGCTTCGGCTTCGGTGGAGCCGGTGAGCAGGACGGGGACGTCTTTGTCTTGGGCTCCTTGCAGG
>JBDTDY010000412.1:0-5567 GCA_039922835.1 Ornithinibacter sp. | reverse complement strand
CTCGTGGAACGGTTTGGCCATCGCGGCGTTGGCCGACGTGGGGGCGCTCACCGACCGGCCCGACGTCGTCGAGGCGGCGGGGCGCGCGGCGCGACTGCTCCTCGACACCCACCTGGTCGACGGTGCGCTTCGGCGCACGTCCCGGGGCGGGCGCGTCGGCACCGCCCCCGCGGTGCTCGACGACCACGGCAACTTCGCCGAGGGTCTGCTCGCACTGCACCAGGCCACCGGTGACCCCGCGTGGCTCGCGGCTGCCGAGGTGCTCCTCGACAGCGCGCTCGAGCGGTTCGTCGACGAGGGGGGCGTCGTGCACGACACCGCACACGACGCCGACCCGCTGCTGTCGAGGCCCGCTGGCCGCTCCGACAACGCAGAGCCGTCGGGCGCGTCCTCGCTCGCCGGAGCGCTCCTCACCTTCGCTGCCCTCACCGGATCGCCGCGTCATCGTGAGGGCGCCGAGTCGGCCCTGGCGGCGTGCGGCGCGGTGGCGGTGCGCGAGCCGCGGTTCGGCGGTTGGGCGCTCGCGGTGGCGGAGGCTGCCGCTGCCGGCCCGCTCCAGGTGGCGGTGGTCGGTGCCGAAGGCGACGCGGTCGCGCAGGAACTGGCCGCCACGGCGAGACGCTCCACGTCGCCGGGCCTCGTCATGGTCCACGGCCTCCCGGACGCACCCGGCATCCCGTTGCTCGCGCAGCGCCCGCTCGTGGGCGGCGCCGCCGCGGCCTACGTCTGTCGCGGTTTCGTCTGCGAGCGGCCGGTCACCGACGTCGCGGCCCTGGCCGTCGCGCTGGCCTGACGGGCTAGAGGACGACCAGCCGGTATGCCGGATCGCGCTCTGCCATGAGCTCGGCGGCCTGCGCAGGGTCGACCCAGGCTGCGGTCGCCCAGACGTCTGCCCAGAGCAGGTCCGGACCCACCACGGTCGTGGAGCCGTCCCGCTCGATGCCGCGGCCGGTCCGGGGGTCCACGACGTGCGCCCCGCGCTGGGCGGCACCGGAGGTGGCGATCGCACCGCGGCGCAGCGACACCACGTCAGCGACTCGTCCGGCATGTGCGGGGTCCTCGATCCCGACGCGCCAGGTGGGGGCGGACGGGCCGAGACCGCCTCCGGTGCCGACCACCACGTCGCCGGCGGCCCCGATGCTCCACGAGACCTCCGGGACGAGCTCGAGGTGGGCGGCGGCGCCGGCGACGGCCCACCCCTTCACGAGGCCGGTCGGGTCGAACGTGGTGCGCCCGGTGCCGCGACGGCGCCACGCGGCGAACAACCCGTCGGTGCGCTCCTCCGCCTCCAGGCACAGCTCGGTGACGTCGGCGACCCAGCCGTGCAGGTCCTCGGTCTCGAGCACCTCGCCGTGCTGGAGTCGCAGGAGGTCGCTGTCGCAGCGCCAGGTGCTCAGCACCGAGTCGACCCTGCGCAGGTGGGCGAACACCCCGGCGACGGCGCGGGCGATCTCGGGTCGACTCGGTTCCACGGCGCGCACGTGGATGCTCACCGGCATCCCCATGACCTCCTCGACCCACGCGACCCGGCCCAGCACCGGGGGGGTCGGGGCGGACGGCGTGACCGGGATCTCGGCGGTGATCACAGGTGGGCCTGGTCGATCGCGGACTGCAACGAGGCCATGTAGCCCTGCGAGGTGTAGCTCGCGCCGGAGACCATGTCGATGGAAGCGCTCTGGCTCGACACGGCTTCCTTGTTCAGGATGGGCACCGCGTATCCGTTGATCTCCTGGTCCTTGTGGTCCGTCCACGGCACCTTGGTCACCTTCGCGGCCGTGATCCTGCCCTGCTTCACCGTGATCCGCACCTGGACGTCGCCGTATTCGGTGCTCACGGCCTGACCGGTATAGCTCTTCGCGGGCGCTGGTGGGGGGGCCGTGGACCTGGACGGGGCGCTGCCCGAGGTGGTGGGCCCGGAGTCGGTGCTGCCGGTCGTCGTGGACCCGGAGTCGGTGCTGCCGGACGTCGTGGGCCCGGAGTCGTTCGGCGCGGACCCGTTGGATGCCGTGCCCTCCGTTCCCTGCGCGATGACCGTGCTCGCACCGGCGGCGCTGGTGGAGGTGTGGTAGCTGAAGAGCAGCACCAGGGCAGAGATCGTGCTGAGCAGCCAGGTCATGATCCGGCGCATCGAGATGTCCTTGTCGGTTCTGGCACGGGGCTTGCCCGCGCCGGGGGTCAGTAGGCGAAGCGTTCGAGGTGGATCGCGCCGGCGGGGACGCCGGCATCCAGGGCCGTCTGGCGCACCGCGGTCATCCAGCCGTCGGAGCCGCAGACGTAGACGTCGTGCTCGGACAGGTCGGGCACGACCTGCAGCAGCGCCTCCACGTCACCGAGGTGCGCGGCCTGCGCGGGCAGCCAGCTCTCGCGGTGCTCGACCCGACGCCCCTCGACGAGGAGGAAGCGGGCGCCCCGCTGCGCGGCGAGCGACTCGAGCTCGCTGCGGAGCACCGCGTCCTGGAGGGAGCGCACCCGGTGGATCACGGTCACGTCGCCGGGCGCCTGGTCCAGCTCCTCGAGCAGGGAGCGCAACGGCGTGATCCCGATGCCCGACCCCATGAGCAGCACCTTGCGGCGGGTGCGCACCCCGGCGTGCAACCTCCCGTAGGGCCCCTCGAGGAGCACCCTGGTTCCGGGTGCGAGCGCGGCGAGGCGGGCTGACCCCTCGCCCACGTGGGCCGCCGTGATCCGCAGGGTGCGACCGTCGGGTGCGGCGGAGATCGAGTAGGGGTTGGCCCGCGAACAGCCGGCACCGTCGAGGAAGCGCCACTGGAAGAACTGCCCGGCGCTCACCGGCACGTGTCGCACCCCGGGGCCACCCACCGTCACGGTCGTGACGCCCGCTGCGTCTCGTCGCACCTCCTGCACGCGGATCGGCGAGACCAGCGAACGCCACGCGGGCAGGCCCACCCGGAACAGCAGCACCGACCCGGCGCACCCGGCATACAGGCCCCACCAGAAGACGGTGGCGGGCGTGGAGGAGAGGAAGTCGGCCCCGGTCCACAGCTGGTGAGGCAGGGCGAGGCCCGCACCGAGGTAGGCGTAGAGGTGGATGAGGTGCCACGACTCGTAGCGCATCCGGCGACGAGCCTTCTTCACGGAGGTCACGACGACCATCACCAGGGCCGCGGTGCCGGCGACGGCGAGCAGCATCCCGGGGTAGTTGAGCACCAGGTCCACGATCGTCCCCCACAGGCCGGCGGTCGACGCGGCGGCGTAGCCGAGGGTGATGAGCACGATGTGCGCCATGAGCAGGGTGAAGGAGGTGAAGCCCACGAGTCGGTGCACGCGGGCGAGCTCGTCCTGCCCCCAGGCCTGCTCGATCCACGGGACCCGCGCCATGAGGAAGACCTGGATGAGCAGCAGCGCCGAGGCCACGAGCCCGGTGAGCCGGCCGGTTGACGTCAGGGCGCCGGCGAGCGACCCCAGACCCTGCACACCACCGCCCGCGACCCAGAGGGCCACGACGACGAGGAGCACCGCCCACCCCGCTGCGACGCTGAGGTCGCGCCACCAGGAGGGCACCCGACGAGTGGTGCGATGAGGAGTGCGGGGCGGCGTGGGTCGCCCCGGTGACCGATGGCCGGCACTGGCCGTGGAGCTCGTGAGGGAAGCCCTCGCGCCAGGCGCGGTGGTGATCGACATGCCCCCACCATCAGGCCGCCGGCTGTGCGTCACCTGTGCGTGAGGTCGGTGTCACCGATGAAGTGTGGAAACGTTTACGCAGATCGGCAAGGATGACGCGATGAGTGCCGCTGCACCGCCGCCTCGGCCGTTCCCGCCCGCACTTCCTCCCCCGCCCCCGCTACCGCCACGCCCTGATGGCACCTGCAGGGACCGCGAGGCCATGCTGCGTCTGCGGATCGAGAGGTGGTGGCCCGACCTCGTGGCCGGCCTCACCCTGCTCTACGGCGAGGCGCGCGCGGCCGAGACGGGGGGCGCCCTCGTCGACCTCGCCGCGTCGGCCTTCGCCGAGCGCCCAGATCGGCTCCACGAGCGCGACCTCGAGCGGCTCCTTCGCCCGGACTGGCTCCAGGACCCCTCGATGCTCGGGTATGCCGCCTACACCGAGCGGTTCGCCGGGGATCTTCGGGGTGTGACGGACCACCTCGGCTACCTCGAGGAGCTCGGCGTGCGCTACCTCCACCTGATGCCGCTGCTCCGCCCCCGTGACGGGGACAATGACGGCGGGTATGCCGTGGCCGACTACCGCTCGGTGCGCGCGGACCTCGGCACGATGGACGACCTCGAGGCGCTCGCTGGTGAGCTGCACGGGGCCGGCATGAGCCTGGTCCTGGACCTGGTGCTCAACCACGTCGCCCGGGAGCACGACTGGGCGCAGCGGGCCCGAGCCGGCGACCCGGCATACCGGGAGTTCTTCCACGTCTTCGAGGGTCGGGAGCTGCCCGACGCCTACGAGCGAAGCCTCCCCGAGGTCTTCCCCGACTTCGCGCCGGGCAACTTCACCTGGGAGCCGGATCTCGACGCGTGGGTGTGGACGACGTTCAACGAGTGGCAGTGGGACGTCAACTGGGCGAATCCTGCTGTGCTGCAGGAATACACCTCCATCATCTTGAACCTCGCGAACCGCGGGGTCGACGTGCTCCGGCTCGACGCGATCGCCTTCATGTGGAAACGGATGGGCACCGACTGCCAGGGCCAGCCAGAAGTGCACGCCATCACCCAGGTGCTCCGCGCCGTGACCCGGATCGCCTGCCCCGCAGTCGCGTTCAAGGCGGAGGCGATCGTCGCTCCGACCAAGCTGCTCGACTACCTCGGCACCGGCTCCTACACCGGCAAGGTGAGCGACATCGCCTACCACAACAGCCTCATGGTGCAGGTGTGGTCGATGCTCGCCACCAAGGACGTGCGGCTGGCGGCCCACGCGCTCTCGCACCTGCCGCCGAAGCCGACGACGGGGACCTGGCTCACCTACCTGCGCTGCCACGACGACATCGGCTGGGCGATCATGGACGAGGACGCGGCCGCGACGGGGGTCTCCGGGCACGGGCACCGCAGCTTCCTGGCGCACTGGTATGCCGGTGACTTCCCCGGTTCGACCGCACGCGGGTTGGTCTTCCAGCACAACCCCGACACCGACGACCGCCGCACGAGCGGGAGCGCGGCATCCCTCGTGGGGTTGGAGTCCGCTGCGAGCCCCGAGGAGGTCGACCGAGCCGCTGCGGCGCTGCGCCTGGCGCACGCCCTCGTGCTCGGCTGGGGCGGCATCCCGGTCATCTGGAGCGGCGATGAGCTCGGCCAGCCGAACGACCCCGACTGGGCGAGCGAGCCGGGGCACGAGGACGACAACCGGTGGGCGCACCGACCTACGTTGGACTGGGCCCGGGCGCAGCGACGGCACGACCCGAGCACGGTGCCGGGGCGGGTCTTCGGCGACCTCGTCGGGCTGGTGACGGTGCGCGCACGGTTGCCGCACCTCCATGGGTCGATCGAGACGAGCATCGGGCCGGTCGACGACCCGGGCGTGCTCGTCACGGTGCGCGAGCACCCGACGGGGCGGTTCGTGGGCGTGCACAACGTGACGCCCGAGCCCCGACCCTGGCCGGGGT